>DAIBSV010000011.1:1298-3123 GCA_027415455.1 Nitrospirota bacterium
CGAGCGCCTGAACCTCGAGACGGGGGCGCTCGTGGTCACGGGAAAGGGCGCCAAGGAGCGGATCGCCTTCCTCGACGCTTCCTCCCTCGTCCACGTCCGGCGCTACACGGAAACGGTCCGCCCGCTCTTTCGCCCCGCCGGCCCGGAGCTCTTTGTGGCCCGGGGCGGGGCGCCCCTCACCCGCCAGGCCCTCTGGACCCTGATCAAGAAGTACGGGAAGAAGGCCGGGATCACCTCCCCCCTCTCCCCCCATGTCCTCCGCCACTCCTTCGCCACCCATCTCCTCGAAAAAGGCCTCGACATCCGCTCCATCCAGCTTCTCCTGGGCCACGAGGACATCCGCACGACAGAGATCTACACCCACGTCTCTCTGGCCCATCTCAAAAAAACCCTCGAAGAGCACCATCCCCGGGGGAAGTCCTCATCCCGGAACGGCACGACGTGATTCCCCGGGCGGGGAGAAACGACCTCTTTTTTCGCGAACAGAAAGCCCAAAGAGGCTTTACCCGTTCTGGATGGCTCTGCTATCCTGATCCGGATCGACTCACCTTCAACGGTCCGCCTGGATGCCGAAAGGAACCCATCGTGCGATTCTCCGCTCCAGCCCTTCCCCATTTATCTCTTTCGGACCGGTCGTGATGGCCCTTTCCCTTTCGGTCTGCATTCTCACGTACAACGAGGAGGAGAATCTTCCCGGGTGTCTGGACTCCCTCGTGGATCTTGAGAGCGAAATCGTCATCCTCGACTCCGGAAGCACCGACCGGACACGCGCCATCGCGGAGGAGGCCGGAGCCTCCTTTCATATCCACTCCTTTGACGATTTCGGATCCCAGTACAATCGCCTTTTCAATCTGGCCACACGACCCTGGATCCTGAATCTTGATGCCGACGAACGGCTCTCTCCCGAACTCTCCCGATCGGTCCGGGAGCTCTTCAAGGATCCGGACCGCCTCGAAAGGTACCGGGGATTCTCCTTCAACCGGCTGAACTATTTTATCGGAAAGCCCATATACCATAGCGGGTGGGCGCCCGATCCTCTTGTCCGTCTCTTCCGGAAAGACTCGGGCGAAATGGAGCGCCGACAGGTCCATGTCCAGATCCTGGTCAAGGGAGAGATCGCATCCCTAAACGGGAATCTCATTCATTTCACTTATCGTTCCCTCGACGGATACCTCTCAAAATCGACAAAATATGCGAAGCTTGCCGCCCGTGAAATGCAAATCCGTGGACGATCTCCGTCCCTTTGGGCTCTTCTGGCCCATCCGGCCGGCATGGCAGTAAAGATGTATTTTCTGAGGCGGGGATTCCTCGACGGGAAAGAAGGCCTCTTTCTGGCGGGACTCTATGCCTATTACACATTTCTCAAATATCTCTATCTTTATTATCCCGATGGAAGGTCTCCCTCCTCTCAAAAAGAATAGGATCCCTTACCGGGATCTCTGCTTTCAGATTCACAGGATAAAGCACTCGAGAATCCTGGACGCGATCGCATCCAGAATAAAAAGCCCCTCTCCCGTCAAGACAAGAGCCTCGCAATTCGTACGATCTATCTTGGCAAGTCCTTTTCGTACGATATCATCAAGAACAATACGTACACTATCCGATTTCGTACGAATTGAAATCCATTCGACAGGAACCCCCGTGCAAAGGCGCAAATTCGTATAGAGGAACTCAACATCATGGTCGCGGGCGGTGAGAGTTTCGGTTGAGACCACCGGATGCTTTCTCATGATTCGTACGATATCGATGTACTCCTTGACAGAACGTACGTTTTCGTATCGTACGCCATCGATCTTCTGGTGGGCCCCCGGCCCGAGTCCGACAT
>DAIBSV010000011.1:3221-23154 GCA_027415455.1 Nitrospirota bacterium
ATGTACTCCTTGACAGAACGTACGTTTTCGTATCGTACGCCATCGATCTTCTGGTGGGCCCCCGGCCCGAGTCCGACATAATCCCCTCCCCGCCAGACATGGAAGTTGTGGAGGCAGATCCGTTCCGGGTCCCGGGCGAAGTTCGACACCTCGTACCGGAACCATCCCTGGCGGACAAGCCCGTTGCAGACCTGATGCCAGTTCTCCGCCGCCCTCTCCTCCAGATCCTGTTCCGTGCGTCCCTGATCCTTGCGAAGGGAGAGAACCGTCCGATTTTCGATGACCAGGGGGTAGACCGACAGGTGGTCGAGACCCCGCCCGCGCAGGGAATCCGCAATGGCCAAAAATCGGTCGACGTCGAAATCCTCTCCCGTGCAGATGAAGTCCATGGAAACGGAAGCCCCCAGGCGCAACTTGATATGATCAAGAAGTTCGTGCGGAGACAGGAGGGGACCCTTGCGCCCCAAGGACAAGAGAGAATCCTGATCGAGGGATTCCATGCCCAGGGAGAGTCG
Organism: Nitrospirota bacterium; assembly: GCA_027415455.1. The sequence continues at coordinate 3,737 of DAIBSV010000011.1, forward strand.
CAGGTGGGGCACATCCTGAAGGAGTTCAAGGATGGGTTCGGTCAATGCCTCGGGACGGCTTTCGAATGTGATCTCCAAAACATGTTTAAAATATGTTGAAAACATGTTTAGAAGATCATTTAATTCTTTTTCGGGGAGAGAGGTTGGAGATCCACCTCCGAAGTAAAGAGTGAGGGGAGGATTCCCCGAGAGATCGTCATGGACGCGCCGTCTCTCCTCCTCGAGCGCCGCCAGATAATCCTCCACCAGGGACAGGGAGGCTGAGACGGGAATCGTACAGTAGTCGCACCGCTCCGGGCAGAAGGGGACCTGAATGTAAAGTCCTATCCCGGAAGGAGCTTCCACTCCCTGGTTTTTTGCATTCATACGACATGCCTTCTCTCTCCCGAACACCGCTCCTCCTTTTACCTCATTATCCCATAGTCGACATCTCCCCGCTTCATCTCGAACCGGTGTGATCCATAACGCCTGACAAAACGCTTAGATTTCAATAAAAAACAACAATGTAAACGTTCTATAATAAAATAAAAAATAAAAAAACCTACATTTAGTTTTTACATTACGACGACTACAATTATAATCACCTAATTCTTAGCCAATCCGGGGCTCCCCCTGGGGAAAAATGAATCCGTATGGTACGATCTATTCGTTCGTTTTCCGGCTTTTGACTGATCGATTTCGGTCGTACGTTTTGGAGGTGGTCCCTTGGGCTATCGGGAGAGGGCGCAAGAGTTTCTGGATCGCTCGCGGGAAGAGCGGCGACGGCTTGAAGAGGAAATCCGGACGATCGGGGAGATCATCGAAAGGCTCGAGTCTCTGCTGGCGGGGGCCTCCCGTCCCGAGGATGACGGGGCGACCTCTCCCGACTCCCTTTCCATTTCTCCCACACTTCCTTTCCCGGAACGAGACCTCCCGGCGGCGGAAGGAAATGGGCGGATCCCGGTCGGAGAGGCGGCCGAGGCCTACTTGCGGAACAAGGGGGAGCCGGCGAGTCTGGACGAGATTTTCCGGGCCCTGTCGGGGCGCCCGGAGGTCGCCCCCTCGACGGACCTCAAGAATGCGATCCGCGTCGCCCTGATCCGTCGGCGTCCCCGGGTGGTCTCGGAGCGGCGCGGATGGTTCCGCTACGCCGGCGAGCCAGCGCCTTCCTGACCTTTCGCGGAGGAAAAGATCTGTGGCCCTGCCCCGCCTCCTTTCGATCCTGCGGATCAACGTCGACAGCCGAAAAGTCCCCGCTCAGAGACTTGCCAGCACACGGCGGATCGTCCGGATCTCGGGGGGATAGGTCCAGAGCACCGGGAGGAGTCCGGAGAGATGGGCGGGCCCCACGGTGCGGTGGCCTTCGTAGACGGCCACCGCCTTCAGGACCTTCGCCACCATCTTCCAGCGGCGGTCGGAGAGAGTCACCCCCTCCCGCCCCAGCCGGTGGCGGAGCTCCCAAAGGAGCGGCACCACCTCCGGGGAGAGCGGGATTCCCCGGGAGACGGCGCGCTGGAGCGCGCGAAAGTCCTCGAATGAGAACCCGCTTGGCGCATTCCCCGCCCCCGCTTCCCCCACCGTCCCCTCCGGCTCCCGGTCTTCGAGAAGCTCCGCGAAGGAGTCGAAGCGCCGGACCGGCTCCATCAGACAGCGGAGGGCGAAACGGTCGAAAAAGGCGTCGAGGTGGTCCGACTGGGACGGGTGGGCGTTGCTCGCGGCGAAAAGCGTGAGAAGAGGAGCCGGCTTCGGATCGGGATCGTGCCAGATCCGCTCGTTCATGAAAGAAAGGAGCGTCAGAAGGAGGCTTTTGGGAGCCCGGAGGATCTCGTCCAAAAAAACGAGCGAGCCCTCGGCGATCCCCGCGCCCCCCAGCGGGGCGCGGGAGAGGGCGCTCCGGTCGCTTTCCTGGTGGAGCAGGCGCTCGACATAGACCAGGGCCGGGAAGTGCCCCGCGGCTTTACGGACGAGAAGGCTCTTCCCCGTGCCGGGAGGACCCACGAGATAGAGATGCTCCCCCGAAAGAAGCGCCAGAACCAGTGCCCTAATCTCCTCCTCCCTCTCCCGGAGGGCGGCGTTCAGATCCCGCTCCATCTCCCGGAGCGCCTCAAGGATCCGGGAGATGCTCTCCGACTCCCTCATCGCCCAACCTCCCCGCCCGGAACGGGAAAGGCCGTGAGCACCATGACCGAGCACCGGGTCCCGCTCTCAAGCCTGAAACGGGTCAGATTGTCGGGCGGGGGCAGCTGGCTTCCCGCCTCCGCCAGGGCGTTTCCTCCGGCCTGCATGGCCATGAGGTCCCCGACATTATTGCCGGACCACCCCATGGTGTCGACTGCCTCCCCGCCCAGCATCAGGGTGCTCTGGGCCATCGACCGCGTCATGTTTTGCGCCCGGTGGCGCGACACGGAGACCGGGACCCCCTCCCGCCCCCCCGACAGGGCGAACCCCGTGGTCGGCGCCTCGAACCCCCCCGGATACAGGATACGGACGAAGCGAATCCGGAGACGGTCGTCCGGGGTCAAGGACTCGGGGTACCCCAGGATCCGGGTTCCCGCCGGAAGATGAAGGGCCGAAAGCGTCGAGGCCGTGAGACGGGCGAGGACCGGCAGACGGTTTCCGGGGCCCTCCACCGTCCGGAGGACGACGGCATGCAGTTCGCTTCCGGCCGGGACCTTGCCGGCATTCCCTCCGGGAGCGGATCCTCCCGCCAGGCGCCGGATCGCCTCGGCCTGGCGCGAGATTTCCGACAGCCCCCCCAGATTTTCCAAGGGCGTTTCGAAGGGCGGAGAGGACCAGAGGGGCCCCTCCGGGATCCGGAGATCCCGTCTCCGGCGCGCCGGGTCCCTGACCGTCTAGATAGACTGTCGCTCGGGTGTCCAGAGGATGCTTCTCCCGGGGGGCCCCTTCGCGCGCGGCGGAAGTAGAAACGGAGGGGGAGAGTCTTCGGGGAGGAGCCGGCGGGGGAAGGACCGGGGCCGCGAGATCGTTCCATCGCTGCCGCCCCGGAGAGGAACCGGAGAACCCTTCCCCGGAAAGTGCGGCGTTTTCCTGTTTTTGTGCGTGGTCGATCGAGAAGATCAGATAAAGAAGGAGGCCGACCACCGCTGTCCCCCCGAGAAAGAGCCACCGGTTCACGAATGTTTCCCCCTTGCCTCGAGATGGAAGATCTGCCGCCCCCCCGCCTCCCGCTCGATCCGGAGCTCGGCCAGATACCCTTCCCGAGTCGATTCAAGCGGAGGCGGATCCGCGGGCAAAAGGACCCGGACCGCGCCAGAAGGGGGAACCTCGAGACGGTATCCCCGGCTGAAGTCCTCTCCTTCGACCCACTCCCGACGCCCTTCCCAGAACAGGGAGCTCCGGAAGAGACGGAGGCGGATCCCGGAGAGCCGAACGGGATGGGCTGTTTTGTTTTCGACCTCGAAGAGGGCGTATCGGTCCTTTCCGAGGCTCGAAAATCCCAGGAACTCCGTCCGCACGCCCTCCTTTTCCGACCAGACCCCGACCGGCTCCGACGCTCCCGCGGCCTTCAGGGTCTCGAGCGCCTGCTCGTGGAGATCGCTTTTCTCGCGGCGCGCGAGATCCTTTTCCAGCCTGGTTCTGATTGGATTCAGATTGACCACCGTCTCGCTCTGGGGAAGAGTGAAGGTCAGGAGATCGTCCTCCTCGCCTTCCGGCACCACCTTGAGCCGGAAGGCGAACTGGCGGTTTTGGGTATAGACGATCATGTTGGTGGTGTTCTCCGGATCCCAGGTGATGGGCTTGACCTTGACGCGGGACCCGAAGACCTCGGCCAGAAAGAGCTTCGCGTCTCCGAGATAGACCTCCTTGGCCGCCTCGGGAAGATCGATCAGCGTGACATGGGAGACGGCGGTCCGGACGGTCGTGACCTTCGAAGGGTCGTAGACGATGGACCGGATCCCTGACCGGGAGCGTTTTCTGAAACGGGAGACGCGCTTCGTCCGGGGGTCTTTGGCGAGGCTTTGGCGGATCCGCTCTGGGCTGAAGACGACCTCCGGAGGGGGCTCCGCCTCCCGCCCGGGGAGCGAGACCGGAGGAGGCGGCGGAGAGGGTGCTGCCTTGGGGGAGGCGGAGGCCGGAGGGGGGGCCGAAAGAGAGGGCAGCGTCTCGTCGAAGGCCGGAGCCTCGGCGGGAGGCTGCCCGGCGGCATCCGTCCTGCCCCCCTTTTCGCGGTGGTCGACGGAGGAGCGCGCGTCGATCAGGAGGAGGACCGGCAGAAGGATGACGATCACGGCCACCCCGAATCCCGCCCAGAAGGTGCGGTTCATCATGGAGCCCCTCCCGGGGAGGATGTCTCCGCCGGCCTCTCCTGGAAATTCTCGACCCAGAGTCCGTAGGGGTTGAAGACCGTCGCTCCGCCCCGCCTGATCAGGAGGCGGCCCGCGAACCCCTGGCTTTGCCCCCTATCCTGGCCGTAGACGGTGGTGGTGCGCTCTCCGGACAGATCCACCGCCCACACCCCGCTGGCGACCCGCCTGAGCGAGAAGCTCCGGAGGACGAGGGTGGTATGGATCCGGGCCTTTTTGACGGTGTCGACCAGGTTCTGGGCCACGATCTCCCGCTTCATCCGGGACCGCAGGGAGGGGGTCATCACCGACAGGGCCTTCTCGAAGCGGTAGCTGGCCTCGAAGGAGTCGTAGGCGGTGAGATTGGTCAGAAAATCCGTCGCGAAGGTCCGGACGATGCGGGCGAGGTTCTTTTTGTAGACGGCATCCGAAATCCGGGAAAGGACCTGCATGTGGCCGTCCGACGACAGGGAGACGATCAGGGTGCGCTCTCCCGAGAGGAGAAGCGTCGTCCCGAGGGTGAGGACCGTCAGGGCGATCGCCCCCCAGAGGATCCGGCGAAGCGAGCGGAACCCACGCTCCATCTCCGCGCGCGTCACCGTGTCCGAGGGAACGACCTCCAGGGGGCGCTCCCCCTCTTCTCCCTCATATTCGGCATATTCGCTCATTCATCGCTCCCTTTGGGGGCCGGGGCCGTGTTTTTGGCGCTCTTCGTCCGGCGGCTCCGGGGCCGGGGAGCGGCCGAGGACTCTGTCGTCTCTTCTTTCTTTTTGACCGTTTTCTTTCGGCTTCGCGGGGCCGCTGCCGTGGATTTCCGCCCCTTCGCGCCCGTTTTCCGCGGACTTGCGGCGGATTTTCGGGAGGCCGCCTTCTTTTTCGTCCCCGCGGCTCCCTCTTCCGGGGTTCTCCCCTCCTCCTTTCCGGCCGCCCCCTTTTTCCGGGGGTCCCGCTGCCAGATCATGGAGGTGAAGTCCAGGGGGCCGATCCGGAGCTGCTTTTTCCGGTAGACCCGGCGCCCCTGGCCCAGATCCTTTGTTACCGTTCCGGCCTTGAACTCTCCCATCCCGAAGGGAAGCTCACCCTTCAGGAGGGGCTTCGACACGAAGTTTTGCCAGAGGTTGCGGCCGAGGGATTCGGCCTGGGGACCGACGAAGGAGCCGATCCCTTCGTAGGAACGGTCGAGAAGGAGATGGGTCAGGATCGGGACGAAGAGGATCATCAGCACGAGCACGAGGAGGATCCCGATCTCGAGGACCCGGTTGACGAGGGTCGTCGAAACCGGGCCCGTGGAAAGGGCCTGGCTCAGGTTGATGGCGGAAAAGATCCCGATCAGGAGGTTGTGGAAGAGGAGCCAGAGGCTGATCTCGAGGGTATTCCGGGCCCACTGGGCCACGAGAAAGAAGAGCCCCGGGATAATGGCCACCGCAAAGAGAAGCGGCCCAACGATATAGAGAAAGGCCAGAAGGGCGTATCGGACGAGTGAGAAGGCCAGAACGATCACCTTGAGGCCGTCGAGGAGGACCAGATAGAGAATCCCCATGGGGTCGGAGAGGAAGCTCACGAAGGAGCCGATCGACCCGGGGATCAGGGGCGACTGCCAGATCTTCTCGTAGAAGGCGAGGACCAGGGCGCTGGGGTAGAGGCTCTGCGCCATCGCCCCCACGACCGTGACCCCGTCGGTAAACCACGAATCGTAGCCGGAGAGGCCCGCGAAGACGAGAAGAAACTTCAGGAGATCCCCGAAGATCCGCTCCCCTCCCCGCGCCTTGAGCCATAAAAAGAGGATAGCCACCGGAAGACTCACGAAAAGAAGGACCCGCGTCAGGGAGGCCATCTGCTGCCGGACGGGAAGGAGGACGCAGGGGATGGTCGCCGAGTCCTGGAAGACAAGGATCCCCTGGGAGGAGGGACAGGTCATGGCCTCCCTCCCCTCACCGGATCATGATCCACTGGGGAAGATCGATCGTCAGGATCTGCTGGTCCCGGACATTGGCGGCGTGGGACTGGTCGAGGATCTCCCCCTTGAGCCCCGAGCGCGAAGACTGGACCTTGAGGAGATAGAGGAGGTCCTGGTGGATGTCGACCAGGGTCTGGAAGATGCGGCCCTCCATGTCCGCCCCCAGCCGAAGCGCCCCTTCGGGGCTCGCCTTGTAGGCCAGGTCATGGATGCCGGCACCGCTGTCGAGGGCGCTCTGGACCCCCGGGAGGGCGCTCATGGCCTGTCCCATCCCCTCGGCCGCCGACTCGGTGACCCCGGAAACCCCGGTGCCGCCCACCGGAGAGGGCGGGGCCGGGAGAGGAACCGGCGGAAGGACCGGAACATTGTAGAAATCGGCTCCTTCGTTCTTCTGGGAGAAGAGCCGGTGGAACCGGCCCATCGAGAGCCGCATCTGGGTCTCGACCCAGAGAATGCGGGACTCGAGGACCGTGTCCGGGCCCGGCAGGATCCCCGCCCCCGCGGGAGCCGGAAAAAGAAAAAGCAAGGAGAGCGCAGCGAGAAGCCCCGCCCCTCTCCTCTCTATTCCTCCTCGGACCATCGCTCCTCCCATCGTTGTTCGGCCAGAGAGAGAAGCGCCTCGGCCAGCGATCCCGCCTCCTCCCGGGCCCGGTCGACCCAGGCGTCCTCCTCGGGGGAGCGGGCGGCCAGGACATACTCGAGGGGAGAGGCCTCGAGACGCAGGATCCCTCTCCGGGTCCCCATGGAGATGTAGCACTCGGCATACTCCCCCCGGACGAAGTCGAGGGAGTCGATGAGGACGATCTCCCGCTCGGAGAGGCCGATGCGGCGGTAGGTCTCCGGAAGGACCGAGCAGGGAAAGATCCACTTCCAGGAGGAGTTGCCGAGGATCCCCCCCTCCCGCCCCTCGGCGAGCCAGTCTTCCGGAGACTGGCTCATGGCGATCACCCCGCCCCCGAACTTCCGGGCGGTCCGGTACATGTGCTCGAGAAAGCCCGTCCCCTTGAACTGGGTCATGAGGCGGTGGGCCTCGTCGTAGACGAAGTAGAGCCGGCGGTTCCTGTCCCGGAACAGACGCTCCAGCGACAGCCCGGCGATGAAGGCGAAGACGACCCCCCGCAGGGCCTCCTGGCGGTCGAGGCCGGAGAGGTCGAATGCCAGGATCCGCGAAGACGGGGCGAAGCCTTCGGGATTGTTGAAGAGGGGGGCGTAGAGGCCGGTGGCCCAGGACTCGAGGGTCTTGGCCATCCGGAGCGCGGTCTCCTCGTCCTCCGCGTCCCGTCCCCGGTAGGCGAAGAGGGTCCGGACCAGATCGGAGAGACAGGGACGGGCCGCCGGATCGGGAAGACGGTCGTAGAGATCGGCCAGGCAGTGGGCCAGAATGCTCCGGTGTAGGGGAAGGACGGGATGGGCCGTGACGAGAAAGGTCTCGATGAGGGCCACGAGGAATCCCATCCAGTCGGGATCGTATTGTCCGGAAGGGTCCATCAGGTCCTCCCGGAGAGGAAAAGGGTTCAAAGAGAATCGACCCGAGAGGTCGATCCGGACGTAGTCGCCCCCAAGGAAGCCGGCGAGGCGCTCGAAGTCCCCGCCGTTCTCGACGATGATCGTCCGGTGGGAGGGATCGGCCATCAGGAACTGGGCGAGAAGAAGCTTGACCCCGAAGGACTTGCCCGAGCCCGAGCGGCCGATCACGAGCCCGTTGGCGTTCGGTAGCTCCCGGCTCCAGGGATCGAGCCCCACGACTTCCTGGCGGTGGTTCTTGGCGACGAACCAGGGACGCGCCTGGTCCGGAAACCGGTCCCAGACCGGAAGGAAGCGGGCCGACTGGGCGGCGGTCATTACCTCCCAGCGCTCGTTGGCATCCCCGTCGAGGGGAAACTGGCTCCGGAAGAGCGGCCACTGCCGGAAGGGCTCGAGGGCGCACAGGGCGCCTTCGGCCTCCCCGAAGGCCCGGACCGTCTCCATCCCGCGCTCCTGGAGGGCCCTCCGGTCCGAATGCCAGTACCCGAATGTCAGGTTGGCGACGAGGGGATGGCTTTCCTCCTCGGGACCGTCGTGGAGGGCCCGCAGAAAGTCGTCCTGCTCGGAGATGACCGATTCGAGGCGATAGGATTTCCCTGGCAGAAGAAGGGTCAGGAAGCGGTTGATCGTGGCGTTGGACTGGACCGAGCGGCTCGCGAGGGCCCGGTCGGGTTTGAAAAGATTCAGCGTCAGGTCGCAGTCGAAGTCCGGCCCCTCCAGGATGGGGGCGAGCGTTTCGCGGTCAAACGAGGCCGGAAGCTGGCGGAGCGCGTGGAAACGTCCCCAGAGGACCTGTCCGTCCGGACGAAAGGCCCGTATCTCTCCGGGGAATTCCTGGAAGGTCGTCTGGAAAAGGGGCGGGATCTCCCCCCGGCGGTCCGCACGAAACGGGGAGGAAAGAAGGAGACCGGGATTGGCGCGCTCCGCGAGATGGCGAAGGATTTCCTCTTCCAAAAGGCGCGTCCCCTCCATGCCGGCCCCCGGAAGGAGCGCCAGCAGCGCCTCCTCGACCTCCCGGATCGCGCGGATTCTCCGGGGGAGCGCGCCCTCCTCCTCCTTTCGCTCCGGAACGGGACCTCCCCGTGGAAGGAAAGACAGGCGAAGACGGTCCTTCTCGGGTGGGGGATATCCGACCAGCGTCAGAAAGAGGCGGCGGCGGCGCGCTGGCCGCTCCTCGAAGTCCCGGCGCTTGTCCCGGGCGAGAAGGGCCAGACTCCCTTCCCCCTCCTCCTTCAGGAAGGAGCCCTGACGGTAAAGGGTCTCCGGAGCAACTCCGGGCCACACCCCGGGGCTCCCGTGGCGAAATTCAACACGGAACTGGAAGCCGAACCCTTCCGGAAGATGGGCGACGAGGGCGACCATCCCCCGGTAAATCTGGGCGACCTCGTCCTCGTCTGCCGGAAGCATGTTGACGCCGGAGAGGGAAAGTAGGCGCCCCACCCGCCCTCCGCGCCCCACGAGGGTCGTCCCCGAGAGACGCGCCAGATCGAAGAAGCGGTCGACGCCGACCTCTTTCTCCGTTTTTCTAGCCCACACGATGGATCTTCGCCCGGACATGGTAGAGAATGCGGCCCCGGATGGTTCCCTCTCCCGTCTTTCGGATCCAGAAAAGAGCGGTCATGGAAAGGATCAGGCAGAACATGAGAAAGACCAGGTTGATCCCGAACAGGAATCCTGCCAGAACCCAGAAGGCGGGGACGGAAAGATCCCAGGGGACGACGAAGCGCCCCAGAAGGGGCGCCTTCAGGATGTGGCGGTAGGAGGCCATCAGAGCCCGGCCCAGACGGTGAGGGTGTCCCAGATCGCCTTGGACATGAGGACGAGAGCCCCTCCCGCCACCGTCATGACCCCCTGGCGGATGCCATCGGCGTCGTGGCTCTTCATGGCGAAGCCCGCCCGGGCCATCCCAAGAATGAAGAGAAAGGCCCCGAGGCCATAGACGACGAAATTGGCCACGTTGTTTGCGAATTCGGTGATGAGGGGGTTTTCCCCAAAGTTGTCGACAAAGATGTTGATCAGTTCGGCATGCGGCATCATGTATCCTCCCGGGCCGAACTAAGCAAATAGGGTGCCATCCTTTAAGCAACCTTAAATACAAACTTTTAAATGCAAGGGAAGAGAGGGAGGACCGTCTTTTTGGCATCGTTTCGATTCGTAAGGTTTGCACGGACTCCTGTCCCGCGCCAACTTCCGGAATCGGCGAAAAAGACATAACGAGAACAATTATCATAATCATAGATGAGTGCATTTTTGCACGACAAAGACTCTTGCAAAAATGCTAATAGCAAAGATATAATTTCTCAGTTTACGCTCGGACTGAGTGAATCCGCACGAAAATATTGACTTTTCGCACGCCTGGTCACCATCCGATCCCAGGAGAACCCGCCTTCTGCTGTCCGGACAATGACGTCGGGACAAGACAGGCAGAACGACGGGAGTCTTGAAGAGAAGGCCTCTCGATCAATGGCGAATCGATGGGTTTTGTCCATCCTCCCACGATCCTCTTCCCAAAGGCGCTCTTCACAAAACCATGGCCCGTTTCCCGGACAGCCTTGTCCTGAAAACGACAGCCACCATTCCATTCACCGAGGAGGGAATTCCATGTCGTCCTACCAGAAGCTCACCCCGCCCAAAGAAGGTCAGAAAATCACCATGCAGAACGGCAAGCTCCACGTGCCGGACCACCCGATCATTCCCTTCATCGCCGGAGACGGAACAGGTCCGGATATCTGGAACGCCTCGGTCCGCGTCTTCGACGCCGCCGTCTCCAAGGCCTACAACGGAAAGAAGAAGGTCGTCTGGTTCGAGACCTACGCCGGAGAAAAGGCGAATGAAGTCTACGGGGCCAACACCTGGCTCCCCGAGGACACCCTGACCGCCTACCGTGAATTTCTTGTCGGCATCAAGGGTCCCCTGACCACTCCCGTCGGCGGGGGCTTCCGGAGCATCAACGTCGCCCTCCGGCAGGAGCTCGACCTCTACGCCTGCGTCCGTCCCGTCGAATGGTTCGGCTCCCCCTCCCCGGTCAAGCACCCCGAAAAGGTGAACATGGTCATCTTCCGGGAGAACACCGAGGACATCTACGCCGGCATCGAATGGCCAGCAGGATCGCCGGCCATCCAGGAGTTCTACAAGATCTTCGAAAAAGAAGGGGTCATGAAGAAGATCCGCTTCCCCAAAACCGCCAGCATCGGCATCAAGCCGGTCTCCGAAGAGGGCACCAAGCGCCTCGTCCGCGCCGCCATCCGCTACGCCCTGGCCAACAACCGCCGGAGCGTGACCCTGGTGCACAAGGGCAACATCATGAAGTTCACCGAAGGGTTCTTCCGGAAATGGGGCTACGAAGTCGCCAAGGAGGAATTCGGCGACAGGACGGTGAGCTGGGATGACTGCGGCGGGAATCCTCCGGCCGGAAAACTTCTGATCCGGGACGAGATCGCAGACGCCTTCCTCCAGAAGATCCTTCTCCGCGCCGACGAATATGACGTCATCGCCACCCTGAACCTGAACGGGGACTACCTCTCCGACGCCCTCGCGGCCCAGGTCGGCGGAATCGGGATCGCCCCCGGCGCCAACATCAACTACGAAACCGGCTTCGCCGGATTCGAGGCGACCCACGGAACGGCCCCCAAATATGCCGGCCAGGACAAGGTCAACCCCGGCGCGGTCATCCTCTCCGGAGAGATGATGTTCCGCTATCTCGGATGGAAGGAAGCCGCAGACCTGATCCTGAAGGGCGTGAAGAACGCCATCCAGAAGAAAAAGGTCACCTACGACTTCGCCCGCCAGCTCGAAGGTGCCACCGAGGTCAAGTGCTCCCAGTTTGGAACCGAGATCATCAACAACATGTAAGAACGATTTTTACAGTCACACACAAAAAAGGGGCCCTGAGAAAGGCCCCTTTTTTTTATTTTTTGTCGGGGATTTGCGCTCATAAAGATTCAAAACAAAAGGGTTGGTGCACCATAACGTCCCACCTTCCTGTCCTGTGTGACCAAAACAAGAGGCTCTGACAAAGCCTGGGCCACCAGCATGCGGTCAAAAGGGTCTTGGTGAAAAGGTGGGAGGGCTTCCACTCTCATCGCATGCTCCGGTGTAATGTCCAGAAAAAGATACCCCGCCCGCTTGAAAAACTGAACCGCCTCGGCAGCGGAAATTGGCATGGATGAACGTTTCAGTGCGTGCTTGATGGCTATTTCCCAGATGTTGGCCGCACTGAAATAAACTGTGTTCCTTGATTCGAGAATCAGGGACCGCACCTCGGACGGGAGAAGAGAATCATCGGTGATCGCCCAGAGAGCGATATGCGTATCCAGCAAAAGTCTCATTCCTGGCCGGGTTCCTGAAAAAGAACGGCGATTTGTTCATTCTCCCCATCGATTTCGGGGGGAACGGAAAAGATCCCTTTGGCCACTCCGATCCTGTTTTCTGAAGAAATGGGCTCCTCAAGCCCCACCAGTCTGGCCACAGGACATCCATGCCGGGCAATGATGATCTCCTTTTCCGATCCTTTTTCCACCGCTTCGATAAGTTTTGACAGGTGAGTTTTCGCTTCATAAATTTGAACAATTTTCATCCCGAGACTCCCCTTCGAATTTCTTATCTAGTCTGGTCTGGCCAGACCAAATTCATGTCACACAGTTTATCTTTTCCCCTGGATTTGTCAAAAAATAAAACCTCTTCTCAGAACTTCATTGCACCCATGCCCCCGCATCCGGATAGATCCAGACTAGCTTCCTGAAGCCGACCAAGGGGCCTCAATGTTAAAGACCTCTCGCATTTTAGAACTGAAAAGCGTGCTCAAGAGAAGTAATGCTTTATGACGAGGCCCGCAGAATGGCTCCACGTCGATGTTCCCGGGTCATGACAACGCAAAGGGATGGATCGGTGAGTCTGATTATATGATCCTCCGTCTTTTCCTCAGATGACTACAGAAATACGGGGCAAGACAACATCCGGATGCCCCTTCAAAAGGAAGGACCCGATAAAAATCCTCGTGTTGCAATGAAACGAGGGCGGATGCTAGGATTTCAGTTACATGACCCCTCATCACGTCAAACATTCATTCCCCATCCCCAGGAGCTTTCCTTGGATCCGTCTCCGCCCCTGATCGACAAGGGATCCCGCATCGCCTGGCTTGGCCTCGGCACCATGGGAAGACCGATGGCCCGAAGGCTTGCCGAGGCCGGTTTCCGGATCAGAGGCTACAACCGGATTCTTCACGAGCCTCTTTCCACTCTTCCGTTCCCGGTGGGGACCGATGCCGCCGAATGCGTCTCCGAAAGCGACCTCGTCATCGTCATGGTCCGGGATGGTGGTGTCGCCCGGGATCTTTTTACCGGACCTCGGGGGATCCTTGCAGGACTTCGTCCCGGCCAGATCGTCGTCAACATGTCGACCGAGTCCCCGGCCGAGGCCCGGTCGGAAGCGGCCGCCTGTCAGGGAAAAGGGGCGCTCTATTTCGACATTCCCGTCTCGGGGTCGGTCGTTCCGGCAGAGAGGGGAGAGCTTCTCCTTCTGGCGGGAGGAAACGAAGACTACCGGAAAAACATCGAAAAGCCCCTTTCGGTGCTGGGAAAAAGCCTCCACTGGTTCGGTCCGGCAGGCTCCGGCATGGCCGCGAAGCTCGCGATCAACTATCTTCTGGCCTCCCACATGGAGGCCCTTGTCCAAATGCTCCTGATCGGGGAATCCCTGGGTCTCGACAAAAAGGCCCTGTCCGATGCCCTCCTCGAAAGTCCCCTCATCACTCCCTTCTACCGGATCAAGATCAAAAATCTGCTCGAGGAAAATTACACAAAGGCCTTCTCCGCCTCCCTCATGAAAAAGGATCTGGATCTTCTGCTGGCTGAGCTTCTCTCCCATGACCAGTCCATTCCCGAACCACTCTCCCATCTTCGCGCCCTGTACCGGCGGAGCGTAGTCAGGGGACTGGGCGAAAAGGATCTCTCGGTCATCCAGGACCTTCTCAAATCCGACAGCCAGGGATCCTGATGGGGATCCCCATTCTCTGCACGGATCTCGAAAAAACCTACGGACGCCCCGGAGGACCCACCCAGAGCGTCCTCAAAAAACTCTCCTTTTCCATAGAGGCGGGGGAGTGGGTGGTCATCATGGGGGATTCGGGCTCCGGAAAGTCGACCCTTCTCAATATCCTGGCCGGGATCGACCCCTACGATTCGGGGGAGATGCTTCTGGACGGCCGATCCTGGGGTCCCTTAAATGACGAGGACAAAACCCTCGTCCGCCGCCGCGACATGGGATTCATCTTCCAGAACTACAATCTCTTCCCTTTTTTGAGCGTCTACGAAAACGTCGCCCTTCCCGCCCGCATCAATGGCCGTCACGACCGGGAGGCGGTCCATTCCCTTCTCCGGGAGGTGGGGCTCGGGGACAAGCACGCCAAGTTCCCCGCCCAACTCTCCGGAGGCGAGCAGCAGCGCGTGGCGGTGGCCCGGGCCCTGATCCACCGTCCCCGCCTTCTTCTGGCCGACGAGCCGACGGGCGCCCTCGACCACCTCACCGGGCGCAAGATTCTCGAACTCATGACCCTCCTTCACAAGGAGTTCCGCCCGACGATCGTCATGAGCACCCACAGCATGGATGCGGCCCGCTACGGAACACGCATCCTCCACCTCCGGGACGGCCAGTTCGTTCCTTCGTCCGGACTCTGACCGGCCGTGTCCTCAACGCTCTTTTTTCTCTCCTATTCCTTTCGGAACCTCCGGCGGACCCCGCTGGCCACCCTTCTGACCCTGTTCGGCATCTCGCTCGGAACCGCCATCGTCCTGGCGATCGTCCAGGCCGACAATAGCTCCCTCCTCTCCTTCAAGAACGCCATCAACCATGTCCGGGACCCGGCCGTTCTCTCCCTCGTCGCCCCTTCCGGAAATTTTTTCCCCGACACGGCCATCGACAAGCTCGAGCGGAATCTCGGTCCCGCCCCCTTCCGGATCTCCCCCCTGCTCGAGCTCACCGTGGTCTATCACGGTCAGACTTTTCTGTTGAAGGGGCTCGACTTTCTGGAGAGCGCCGACCGGCCCCCCGGGAAAAAGGACCAGGAAATCCTTTCCGTCCGGGGGGGCGTCTATCTTCCCCCCCGGACCCTCGCCCTGTGGCATCTCAAACCGGGAGAGCGGATCGGGGTCGATTACGGAACGGCCTCCGTTCCCCTCGAGATCCTGGGGGAGATTCCCGACACCATCCGGTCCCGTATGCTTCCACGGAACACCTTCCTCATCGACCTCTCCTGGGCCCAGGACCTCTTCGGAAAAAACGGCGCGCTTTCCCGGATCGATCTTCTGTGGGACGGGCCGCCCGGCCAGAAGCCGAATCCAAAAGCCGTTTCGGCCGAAGCCCGATCCCTGCGCTCCCTCTTTTCCAAGAAGCTTCTGGTCCTCACCCGGCAGGCCCGAAAAAATCAGTACGACTCGATGCTCGCGGCCTACCGCTCCAACCTCATGGCCCTCTCACTCGTGGCCTTCCTGGTCGCCTATTTTCTGATCGGAAACACACTTCTCCTCTTCGTCGTCCGGCGACGGGCAGAAATCGCGACACTGCGCCTTCTGGGGGTGACAGCCCGGGAGATCCGGCTGCTACTCGCCTTCGAGGCCGCCTGGTTCGGCCTTTTGGGGGGTCTGTTCGGCCTTGTGTGGGGGCAATTCTTGGCCAGAATCACGCTTCAGGCCGTCCAGCGGACGATCGCCACGATGTTTCTCCCGCCGCATCTTCTCCCCGTCGGAACCTCCCTGGCCGAAGACCTCCTGGCGCTCCTCTTTTCCATGGGCGTCTCCCTCGTCGCCATCGCGGGCCCTCTCCGGGAGGCCACGCGCATTCCGCCCGTCCTGGGGCTCTCCCGCATCCAGGAGGAGGAAGGACAGACGACGCACCAGAAGACTTTCTGGGCCCTTTTCGTCTTTTTCGGGCTTCTCTCCTTCGGACTGACCCGACTTCCCGCCTTCCACCGCTTCCCCTGGGGCGGCTACGCTGCCGCCCTTTTCGCCGTCTTCTCCGGAAGCTTCCTTATTCCGGCCCTTCTGGGCGCCCTCGCGCCCCTCTTCCGCTCTCTTTCCTCCCGCTTTCCGAATCCGGTCCATTCCCTTTCCCTGTCCGCCTTCACCGCCACGATCAGCCGGACCCGGATCGCAATTTCTGGCGTGATGGCAAGTTTGGGGATGGTCATCGGCATCGTGGTCATGATCGCCTCCTTCGAGAAGACCCTGAACCTCTGGATTACCCAGAATCTGAAGGCCGACGTCTACATCAAACCCGCCACCTGCCTCACCTCCTACTGCGCCGAAACCCTTTCCGGCACCCTCACAAAAATGATCGCGGAGAACCCTCTCGTGGACAGGATAGCCCGGTACACCCTTCTTTCGGCCACGATAGGAGGAAAACCCTCTTATTTGGCCTATTCCGACCTGGACCGCTTCTACCGGAACATTCCCCTGCCACTGGTCGGATCGGCCCCCTCCGGACCGATTCTGCAAAACTTCATGGCCGGTCGCGGAGTTCTGGTCTCCGAACCCTTTGCCAGCCGCTTCGGAAAAGAGGTCGGAGACCCGGTCACCTACCCCACCAAAAACGGTCCTGTCACCCGCCCCATCCTCGGGATCTACCGGGATTACTCCACCATCGAGGGGATCGTCCTTCTCCCCTATGGCCTTCTTTCCTCCGAACAGGGCGTGACCGCCCCGTCCAATCTCTCTGTATTTCTCAAAAAAACGGGACAGGTTTCCGCTTTCGAGGCCAGCCTGAATCGCTCTCTCCCTCCGGAGATCCATCTTCTGATCCGCTCCCAGAGAGGTCTTCGAGACCGGATCCTCGAGGTCTTCCACCAGTCCTTCTCCGTTACCTACGCGCTCCTTGCGATCGCGATCGTGGTCTCGATTTTCGGCGTTTCGAACTCCCTCGTCCTCCTTCTCTATGAGCGGCGAAAGGAATTCGCCCTCTATCGCTATCTCGGCCTTCTATACCGGGAGAAGATCGTCATGCTCCTCCTCGAAACCACGCTCATCGTTCTCTGGGGGATCCTCCTGGGGGTGATTCTGGGACTTCTTGTGGGGGCCATCATCGTCTTCGTCATCAACCGGGAGGCCTTCGGCTGGACCATCCTCTGGAACCTTCCCGGCAAGGATATCCTCCTTCTCTGCTCGCTTCTCTTTGGCGCCTCCCTTCTCTCCCTTGCCGCCCCGGCCTATCTTTTAAAGCGCGACCAGGCCCTGACGGGAGAGCGCCTGTGAAGGACTTCCTAGGACACCTGATTCTCTCCCTTTTCTTTGGGGGACTCCTTCTCTCTCCTCTCCCGGCCTTGGCCGACTCCTCTCCCGCCCCTTCCCTCTGGGCCCATCTTGACCCCCATCCGGACTTTCCCATCGAGTGGTGGTACATGACGGGCTATCTCACCACCGGCGAAAAGATCCACCAGGGCTTTCAGGCGACCTTCTTCCGGATGACGAACCAGGACTCATCCTCCTCCGCCGGAGGACCCTGGTCTCCCCGGGAGATCTTTGGTTTCCACGGGGCGCTCTCGGACCTCGACCGCAAGACCTTTCTTTCCACCGAACGGGAACGAAGGGGATTTTCCCGGTCGGTTCTGGCAAAGAAGAATCCCTTCTCGGTCCGGATCGGCAGAAACCGCCTGGACCTTCCGAATCCTTCCTCCCCCTCCCTGGCTCTCGTCTTCCGTGTGGGTAACCAGAGCTTTAACCTTAATCTCACCCCGCTCTCTCCCCCCGTCTGGCATGCCGCCCGGAAGAAGTTCTTTACCGGGCCTTCGCCAAAAGACTGGGCCTATTACTATTCTTATCCCCTGGTCATGATCACCGGAACCGTGACCACCGTCGGCTCCGACGGAGCCCCAAAGACCCGGACCGTCCACGGACAATGCTGGTTCGACCACGAGTGGATGGTCCACTCCCTGGCAAAAGACCAGATCGGCTGGATCTGGGTCTGGGCCTGGAACAAGAACAATACCCGGGGCCTCATGCTCTACCAGATGCTCGACCGGGGAGTCCGGCTTTCACACTTTCACCGGGCGACCGTTCTTGAGCGAAATGGAGTGGACTGGACGGTGACCCGCACCCGGAATGTGCGCCTTCTCAAGGGAAAAAACGATCGATGCCTTGATCTTTCCCGGATCGCCTTTCTGGTGGGAGGTAACACGGTGGTGCGGGTCCATCCGGAAATCGACCGCCAGCTTTTGACAGGAGCGGTCTCCTATTGGGAGGGGGCAGCGAGGATCACCCTGGGTCCCTCTTCCGCACCTGAGTCGGGGAAAGGGTATCTAGAGGTAACGGGACTTGAAAGCTTGCGAGAGGGGTCTCTCTGCCGGGATAGGCATTAACGGGACGAAAATTTCGCAAATACGGCAGAAGTTCAGGGCTGGGAATGATCCGGTAGCTCAAGGGAGAAGAGGGCGTCGATAAAGTCCCGGTCCACATCGGGCGGAAGGGGAAAGTCCACCGGGCCCCGGACTCCAAAGGCCCGGGGATAGAATCCCCGGGGAAGGTGGATCCGGAGATTGGCTTCGAGGGTCTGGGGATCGAAGGGAGCGCAGGAAAGAGCCTTACGGAGAAGGTGACGTCCGAAGGCTTCTCCGCCTTTTAGCCCCAGGAGCTTGATTCCCGTCTCCCGCATCCAGCGGGACTGGAGTTTCGAAAAGGCCTTCCGGGATTTCGGGTCGTCTTTCCGGTAGAATTTGTCCCGGAGGATGGAAAAGAAAAGGTCATGTTTCCGGATCAGGCCAAAGTCGAAGATGCGCCGGAGGCTGTCGGAGGGAGGATGGGTCCGGTATTCGACCAGGGACCGGGGGACGATCCGGATCTTTCCGGCCTGGTACATGCGGAAGGCAAAATCGGTGTCTTCGAGCCAGAAGGGATCGAATCGGGGGTCGAACATGCCGATTTTCCGGGCGACTGCGGTCCGGAAAAAGAAGGTTGAGGTCTGGGGTTCGTAAAATGGGTTTTTCTGGAAGTCCGGAGTCTTTTCAAAGAGGATAGACCACCACCGGGGAATCGCCGGCCGCGAATCCCGTCTCAGGACGGATTTGCCATCCGGAGACAATTCATCGTACCAGGAACCGACCAGGACGGTGTCGTCATTTTTTCGGATTTCATCGAGCTGGACCTTGATCCGGTCCGGCTTCATCCGGTCGTCGCTGTCGAGAAGGGCGACAAATTCCCCCCGGCTTTCCAGAATTCCCCGATTACGGGCAGAGACTGCTCCGGGATGATCCTCCCGAACGATCCGGATTCGGAAGGGATCTTTTTCTCTCCAGGACTCTGCGACTTTTCGCGTTTCGGAAGTGGCGTTGTTGTCGACAAGGATGATTTCGAAATCCTTAATGGATTGTGCGAAAACGGAGTCCAAAGCCTCCTCAAGTTCGACATAATATCGGGTTATAGGAATGACAACGGAAACAGGGGTCCCATTCATTGTATTTTCCAAACCAACCTAGAATGAATGGATCTCCCCCATCGGCCCTCTAGCAGAAAGACATTTTTGATCATGAAAAATCCTTTAGTTTCTGTCGTGATCCCGGCCTTTCGGTCGGGGACATTGATCCTGGAAAGCATCGAGTCCGTCATGGTACAGACCTTTCAAGACTTTGAGGTCGTCATCGTCGACAATAACGCCTCCGAAGAAACAAGAGC
>DAIBSV010000120.1 GCA_027415455.1 Nitrospirota bacterium
ACCGGTGGCTTAGCGATGACTTCAATCCGCTGATCCCCATTTTCTAACCAGAAGCGGATCCTGACAAGGCAGAAAAGAGGACCTTTTAGTAGAAGGGTTCTTGATTTCAAATCCTGCGTCAATTTCGTCTGCCATATCAGAGGATCTTTATGAAAAAACTCATCAGAAAAACGGGTATTGTGGTCGTCATGATGCTCATCCTCAACATTGGAACGGGAAGCTGGCTGCAGTACCAGCTCACACGCGCGATCGAGTCCGAAGCCTCTCTCCAATCCGTGGCAATGGACCTCGCCCTCATGATGGCCTCCGAGTCCCGCATGGAGCGATCCATGAGCAAACTCTTGGAAAATACCAGTGCCAACTTCAGCGCGGACCAGGCCATTGTCATCCAGATGAAGGCCCTCTCCCACGTCCAGATGGTTCGTCTAAAGATTGATGCAAAAAAAGCCTGGGGAACTTTGGCACCCCTGAAGGATCTTTTACGGGACCGGAACGAAGCGCATTCCACATCGGTTCAGATCGTAAACCTGGTCAAAAACCACCATGAAAACCTTGGACCGAGGCTGTGGACAAAAATAGCGCATCCGGCCTTTTCCCATTACGTCATCGAAACCCGCCTCCTGTTTGCCCACATGACCCGGCAGATCCAGAAGATCGAGAAAAACATCCTCCGAATGCGAACGATCCAGACATGGGTCCAGATCGTGACGCTCATGGCGTGGGCGATCGTGCTCTTTTGGGATTTCAAGGCCCTGTCGAAGATGGCCCGGCGGCTGGGGACGGCCGCCGAAACCGTCCTTCTCGCATCGAATCGTGACCTGACCAGACTTTCGAAGATTGACGGACCGGACGAGGCTGGCTTGGTGGGCCGGGGCATTGACCGCCTGATTGAGGAGCTTTCCGGGGTGACCGGTGATCTGAACAGGCAAGCCCTGACAATTTCCCAAGAGACCGACCAGCTCTCCCGGGTTCTTTCGGCAGTTTCCGAGGGATTTCGCGAGGCCGTCAATACTCTGGCCGATGTCCGGGGAAAGGCCCAGGTTTTGGCAGAGGAAGCCCGACGGGAGAACGAGCTGGCGCTCGAAATGGGAAAAGCCTCGAAGCAGGCCGTCGGTGAAACAGAGCATGGATCGAAGACGGTTCGAAGCGTCCTCGAGTCCGTCCGTACATCCTCCGAGGAAATAACCAGCCTTGCAAATCGTATTGCCGGTCTCGAAGAGGCAAGCCAGAATGTTGGCACCATCGCCGGCTCCATCACGGCTATCGCGACCCAGACAAACCTCCTCGCACTGAATGCCGCGATCGAAGCGGCCCGGGCCGGGGAGCAGGGGCGGGGATTTGCCGTCGTGGCGGAGGAGGTCCGGAAGCTTGCCCAAACGACTTCAAAAGCCACCGAGGAAATCAGCGCCGCCCTCGCGGATATTCAGACGTCCATCGCCGAAACAGTCTCGGACATCCGCAAGGAAGCCTCCGCGCTGGCGGATTGCGGAGCCAAGGCGGGCCAGGCCGAAAAGGTCCTCGATACCCTGGCCGGAATGGTCCGGACCACTGGGCACAACGTCGATATCATCGTGGGAGAAACGGAGGGGCAAAAGAAGTCCTCCGAGCGGATACTGGAAGCCGTGAATGCTCTTTCGGGGATCATGGAAGCCAGGGGAAAAGATATTTCGTCTGCCGTACCGGCTGTCGAGTGCCTCAGGGAAATTGTCCGGTCCCTTTCGGCCCTGACGTCTTCCTTTCGGACCGAAACAGAAAGCAATCCGCTCTGAGAAGGGGAGGCTCTTGAAAGGAGAAGGTGAACCAATTGAAGGTCGGAGCGATTAAACTGCCGGTTCAGGAACTCCGACTTCCCATGCTTCAAGATCATAGGCATGGGTTTTTACGATCCGACAATCCACGATATCTCCCGGACGGCCTTGTCCCGAAAGGATCAGGACCTCTCCATCAATTCCGTCGGGGGCCATTCCCATGATCCGTCCGGCAAGAACCAGATCCGACTGTTCGGAGAGGCCTTCGATCAATACCGGCAAGGTTTTTCCTTCAAGGATCCGATTCTTCTCCTGGGCGATGGTCGCGCACAGCGACATCAGATCCTTTCTCCGGCGCATACGAGTCCTGTGGGGGACCTGTCCCGGAAGGTCGTAGGAGGGCGTCCCCTCTTCCCTTGAAAAGGCAAAAACCCCGACATGGTCGAAGCGGGCCCACTCGGCAAAGCGAAGCAGGGTTTCAAACTCCTTCTCCCCTTCACCGGGGAAGCCCACGATAAAGGTGGTTCTCAGGACAATTTCCGGAACGGCGTTCCGGATGCGGTCGACCAGCCTTTTCATGAAATCGAGGCTTCCAGGCCTTTTCATAGCCCCCAGGATTCCTTCGTCGACATGCTGCAGAGGGATGTCGAGATAAGGCAGGATGCTCCGGGATTCCCGGATCGTCCGCAAAAGAGACTCCGTAACCAGCGTGGGATACGCATACAGGAGGCGAACCCAGGGAACGCCTCCCTCCGTGTCGATCCTTTCGAGGAGAGCGGACAGGCCATCGGTCTGACCCAGGTCATGGCCATACCGTGTCAGGTCCTGGGCAATAAGGGTGATCTCCTTTACCCCGCGAGAGGAAAGGTGCCGCACCTCGGCCAGGATTTCCTCCGGTGGGCGGCTGACCTGCCCTCCCCGGGCGAGGGGAATCGAACAGAAGGTGCAAGGATGATCGCAGCCTTCCGAAACCTTGACATAGGCCCTGTGGGGAGGAGTCAAACGCGACTCTGCCAGCGGAAAAGTCAGAAGGGGGCGAACTGAGGGGGCAATCCCACCCACCTCGTCAAGAATTTCGCCGAGCCGTCCCTCATCGAAGGTGGTCAGCGCCAAATCCATTTCGGGAATGAGATCCCCCATCTGGTCCCGGTATCGGGAGACCAGGCAACCCGCCCCGACCAGATATTTTGCCTTCCCTTCCTCTTTGTACCGGGAAAGCTCCAGGATGGTATCGACCGATTCTTTCCGGGCGTCGGTCACGAAACTGCAGGTGTTCACGAGGAGGATTTCCGCTGCCTCCAGATCGGGCACCACGGTATACCCCCGACCGGAAAGATCGCTGATCATGCGTTCGGTATCGGCGGCGTTTTTCGGACAC
Source organism: Nitrospirota bacterium (assembly GCA_027415455.1). The sequence goes on from DAIBSV010000120.1 coordinate 3,127, forward strand.
CCGAGGCTGACGATTCCGACCGTCTTTTCCTTCCACTGAATCTTTTTTTTCACGTTCCGATCACCCGCAGCAATCAATTTCTCCCGGCTTCCGCATTAGGAAGGGGAAATCCAACATGGTACAATGGGAAGCGAATGTAGCCACTTCCTGACAATTTTCTCAAGGACCAATAATTTATGAAAAATCTGTTGATCGTGATGGCGATCGTCATCACCATTGCCATCGCCTATTCCATGGGAAAAAAAGAAAACGGATCCCAAGTCAATGACCTCAAATCCCAGATGGACAACCTCAAGCTGCAACTGAACGAGCAGGGAAAGAACTTCAGCCAGTCCTACCAGAGACTCCATCGCTCCCTGGATCTCCATATGGCGGAAACGAGCATCGAAGCGGCGGTTCACGATACGCTCGACCAGAATTTCGGACAGGCCCGAATCGCCGTTGACTCCGCAAAAAAGTTTCTCAAGGGAGCCCCGGGAAACCGGATTTCCCCGGCAGAAATTACGTCGCTGTCCCAAACACTCGACCAGGCCTCAGAAAAGCTGAACCATCTCGACAAGGATGCCATCAAGGGACTCAACGACGCCGATCAGAAAATCCGGTCCCTCATCCTCAAAAACTCACAATAGGATTTCCTGAAGATTACCGGGTGCTCTGGATTCTTTTGAAGAATCCCTGATAAGGGATCTCCGGATTGTTCATGACAACGATCTGCACGAGTTCCCACCCTTCCTCACCCAGGAAATTAAGCTGGTTCTCAATCTGCTCCCGACTGATGGGTGCAACGCGATATTCCCAGATCATTGCCATCGTCAGCTCTCTTTCGAGGAAGCACCTTCAGCGGGAGGAGACAGCCGTCGTCTCTTGTTGGCAACCCTCCGGACAATCCGCTTGAGACGCCGGAGCTCTGAGTCAGCCTTCCGGTTCTCGGACGAAACTTCCGATTTCTTTTTCTGAAGCATTTCCTTTGTAAGAGTCAGCCTTTTTCCCAGCTTTTCAATTTTTGCTTCAGACATTCTTCATCCTTTTCGATTAATGGTTAAAACGTTTAGTCCACCTCAACGATGAAGGCACTCCCGAGGTTCGCCTTCACCTCCCGGGCAACTGAACGGGCCCTTTGCGGATCCGTAAAATGGCCGACCTGCACGCGAAAAATCGGCTGACCGCCGAAATGCGCCCGTTGTATTCTTATGTGGTCATATCCTCTCAGCTTTTTTCTGTAGCTCAGAGCCTTGTCGTAGCTCGAAAAAGAGGCGACCTGAATCGAGTAATGGCTTTCTGGCCCCGTTCCTCGCCCCCCTGGAACCGAGAGAACGGTCAATTTGACCAGACCCGTTCCGGGACCAATGATTTCAAGACGGTTGGCGGCCTCCCAGGAGAGGTCGATGATCCGTCCCGAAACAAAGGGACCCCGATCATTGATTAAAACATCGACCGAGCGGCCATTGGCCAAATTGGTCACTCTGACGGTCGAGCCCAATGGAAGGGTGCGATGGGCGGCCGTCAAAGCGTGTTTACGAAAAATCGATCCGCTTGCCGTTCGTTTTCCATAAAATGTTGGGCCATACCAGGAGGCTCGTCCGACCTCCGTCATTCCGACTTTCCCTTCGACAACGGAAAAGTCAGGCTGCCCGAATCGCTCCCTGGAGACGACCTCCCCTCCGGAATGGCCCCATGAGACGGGAGCCCCGGAGGGGGATACGCAGGCGGAGAGTGCGAAAAGAGTAGCGATGGCTCCCGTCCCCGTCAGAAAGGTCGTCCAGCTTCTTTTCCACAAAACGCCCTTTTTCATTCGATCCGTCCCCTCCAGGCGACTTTCCCCTGAGCTGCCGAAAATCTGCCCAGATATCGATAATCCCGACAATGCCCAGAATCATGAGGAACATTGGCTGGATCAGGATAAAGACCCCCGATACAAGCCAAAACCATGCCCCCAGACGTCTCTTCCTTACATAGCTTAACAAAACCCCTGCCCCTTGTCCTACATAAAGAACCCCCAGAACCATGACGAGATTGGTTCCTAGTACCCGGATTTCGAAAGAGGGTATCAGGAGCAGTGCCATGGACGCGATCAAGGCAAAAATGACGGGATCGGGAAGAACCCACCGATCGATTCCTAGAACTCCCGAAGAAAGATTCCGGCTTTCAAGAATTCCGACTGTCGTGGCCCATACAGTCACGGCTGTCAGGAGTGCGAGACTCGACAAGACACCGGGAAGAAGGGCAATGAAGGCTCGGTATATGAGGGGTTCGAGGCCCAAAACCCGGGCCTGATCCGAGGGGGTCAGGGTTGTTTGGGAATTCTTTATGGCCGCATTCATCACGACATCGAGTGCCCCGTGAATCGTCTGGGCGAACCCGGTCCAGATCTGTCCATGGGTTTTCATGTACAAGAAAAGACCGATTCCCCCGAGGAAAAAAAGGATCTGGAAGGAGGTCGAGAAAAGCATCGGAAGGATACGCACCTGTCGACGCAACAGTTCTGCTGTCAGGAGAGCCGGAAGGCCACACCATCCGATATAGATCAGAACCTGAAGGCCCGGCATGGGATTATGAAGAAGCGATCCCAATAGAAAGATCAGCC
>DAIBSV010000121.1 GCA_027415455.1 Nitrospirota bacterium
ATCCATGAGTCCTGGGCAGGATGCCCACTTCGATCGTGATTGGACGAATTTCCGTTGTCTTTCGACCGTCGGCACGAATGCCGCGATCGAGGACCATCGCCCGGAGGAGCTCTCTTTCGAGATCGTGAAACCCTGTTGAAAACTCCTTTTCTTCATGGGCATCCTTGAAACCGTCGGGAAAAAGCTCCTTGGAAAGAGTGTTCCGGATTTCAGAGGTCTTGTCTTCACGGGCCTTTTTGTCGGACATGACAAGAACGGCAGACAGTGGTTCCTTCCCTCCCTGCCGAATCTTCTCCATCAATTCGGGGCGAACAGGGACAGGGGGAATCGCCCGCTTGACCTTTCCGGCCTTTTTCTGAAGCTCAATCTGGGCTGCAATGATCGGCTGACAGGCATTGTGTGCGGTGCGAATGGCTTCCAGAAACAGTTCCTCAGAGACTTCGGAGGCCTTTCCTTCAACCATCATGATCGCATCGGCGGTTCCCGCAACGACCAGATCGATGGAGGACTTTTCCTGCTGCTCAAGATCGGGGTTGATGACAAAATTTCCGTCGATGTAGCCAACCCGAACGGCACCCATGGGATCATGGAAGGGAATATCGGAGATGGTGAGAGCAGCCGATGCCGCAACCACAGCCATCACATCGGTGACCCCGCTTCTGTCAGCAGAAACGACCGAAGCGATCACCTGTGTGTCATAATAAAAGCCCTCCGGAAAAAGCGGGCGAATGGGCCGATCGACCAGTCGGCTGTTCAGGATCTCCCTCTCGGAGGGCTTCCCTTCGCGCTTGAAAAAACCGCCCGGAATCTTTCCTGCGGCATAGGCCCTTTCCTGATAGTCGACCGTCAACGGGAGGAAATCCGTCCCGGGCTTGATGGTTTTTGATGCCACAGCGGTCGCAATGACCACGGTTCCCTCGACCCAGAGGACGATCGCTCCGTCTGCCTGGCGGGCCATTCGACCTGTTTCGAGCCTGACCGTCTTCCCGCCAACGTTGACTTCAACAGTTTCTTGCTTCATGTTTTTGATGTTCCTTTCCGGTAGCCGGATCGATGGAATCCTTGATGGATACGGGTTTCAGGCGGCCGCAAAGCTGACTTTTGTCTTGTTTCTGACAGGGGAAGTCAGCTCAACGCCCTTCTGAAACCCGCCTTTCAATCTAGCGACGCAACCCGAGACGTGCAATGATTTCCTGATATTTGGCTGGATTGGTTGTCTGAAGATACTTGAGGTGACGGCGTCTTCTGCTGACCATGAGAAGAAGGCCCCGACGGGAATGGACATCCTTTGGGAATTTTTTGAAATGCTCTCCAAGCTGATTGATCCTTTCGGTCAGAATCGCCACCTGAACCTCGACCGATCCGGTATCATTGCTGGAGATTTTGAATGAATTGATGACTTCCTGCTTTTTTTCCTTGCTCAACGCCATGCCCTGAACTCCCTTTTAACCGTTTTCATTGTGAGAGGGAATACGCTTTCCCTCTCTTACCTGCGCTGACTTTGTCCGAAAAAGGAGTACGATTTTCGCCACAGGTATACCTCCAGGAAAAAGACTCAACTCCTCGCTATTCAGAAGAGCCTCGGCTAACCCCAGAATCTTCCCCTCCTGCCCCATTATTCTAATCGTATCCTTCGCATGAAACAATCCTTCCCGGCGAAAAAACCAGATGCCGGGAAGCAGGCCCCCCTTCTGCAAGGCCGGAGCGGCGTTCGGAAGAATCTCCAGGGACGGAAGATCCAGGAAAACCTTTTCCGGACCAATCAGGGCGGCGCCAAGGTCTTCTGCATTCCAGGAGTTTTCGATGACCTCCATCCCAACCGCCCCCTCCACCGAAAAACGCCCTACTGTCAATCTCCGGAGACGGCTGACATGGCCGCCGCATCCCAGAGCGTCTCCGATTTGGCGCGCGAGCACGCGCACATAGGTGCCCTTGGAACAATGGACGCGAAGAGAGAGCCTCCCTTCTTGACACGTGAGAAATTCCAGCGAATGAACCGTCACGAGGCGAGGGTCGCGCTCCACGGTCATCCCTTTTCGCGCCAGTTTGTAGAGCGGAACCCCCTTCTGCTTCACCGCCGAGTACATCGGAGGCTCCTGCCACTGCTCCCCCACAAAGGCCTGCAGAACCTCCCTTATTTTTTCGTCCGAAAGATCTTCCGGAATGGGGGATCTCGCGACGACTGTCCCCTGACTGTCATCGGTATCCGTTGTCACTCCGAGGGAGACATCGAAAGAATAGGACTTGTCGTGTGCCTGTATGAATCCCGACATCTTTGTCGCTTCCCCCAGAAAAAGAGGGAGCAACCCCGAAGCCAGGGGATCGAGCGTCCCTCCGTGTCCGACTTTGTCGATGCCCGACTTTTTCCGAAGGGCGTGAACGATGTCGTGGGAGGTCGGACCGGCAGGTTTGTCCACCAAAAGAAGTCCGGAGATTTCCGACGATGACTGATCGTCAAATAAAGTCACTCTCCTCCGTCCTCTGCGTTCGGGTTTGCCAACAAGCGCTCAATCCTGGCGGGATCTGTTTCATCGGCGTCATGAGCGAAGGTCAGGGCGGGAATGTACTTGATCCTGATCCGGCTCGCAAGCTCCTTGCGAAGCCCTCCGCAGTATCGATCGAAAGCTTCCTGGCAGGCGGCTGGATCCTCTCCGGGATAAACGCGATAGTAGATCGTGGCCTTTCGAAGATCCCCTGAAAGGGCCACTCTCGTGATGGTCGCCCGGGAAAGTCGAGAATCACGGGAAAAGCGGGACAGAATCATCGCCATGACTTCATGAATCTCTGCTGAGACTCTGTCCGATCTTCGGAATCCGGGATCATGCTTCATAGAAACTCTCGGTGCGAATCGAGAAGAACCAACTCTGGAGAAGAAAGCACCATCTCGCGAATCTTCTCGAAGATTCTTTCCGGAAGGCGTGGATCAGAGGAAATCATGACCACCTCCACCACTGCCCTTTGCCAGAGGTCCTGATATCCCGTTTCGGCGATCGAAACGGGATATCGTTCACGAATCCTGGCGGTCAGACTCGACAAAAGTTGTCTTTTTTCCTTGAGTGAATGGACATCAGGAAAATGGAGGATCAATATGAGGTGCGCAATAGGAGATCTCTGCTGCGGATCCCTTTCATGTGTTGACCGGCTCAAGCTTTCCCGCTATCTTTTCCTGAACGAAGCACTCTATCAGGTCACCCACCTTGATATCGCGGAAGTTTTCCAAGGAAATCCCGCATTCATAGCCGGCGGCGACTTCACGCACATCGTCCTTAAATCTCTTCAGGGCTTCCATCTTGCCCTCGAAGACCACCGCGCCGTCCCGAATGAGCTTGACCACCGTCCCGGTCCGCTGCATGACTCCTTCGGAGACATAGCATCCGGCAACCGTTCCGACACGTGAGATATTGTAAACCTGACGCACTTCGGCACGACCGACAAACTTTTCTCGAATGGTGGGCGACAGCATCCCTTCCATTGCCTTCCTGATGTCCTCCACGGCATCATAAATCACCGAGTAAAACTTCATTTCCACTTTTTCCCGCTCCGCCAAAGTCAGGGCCTTGGGCTCTGGACGAACGTTGAAACCAAGAATCACGGCGTTTGAGGCCTGGGCCAACAGGACATCGGTTTCACGAATTCCTCCGACTCCCTCATGGATGAACCTCACTCTGACCTTCTTGTTCTCAAGTTTCCCAATGGCCTGCCGGATGGGTTCGATCGAACCCTGGACATCGACCTTGAGGATCAGGTTAAGATCCTTGATGAGGCCTTCCTCGATCTGAGAGTAAAGATCCTCGAGCGTGACCTTCTTGTTCTGAAGAAGCTGAAGGGCCCGTTGTCTGGCCTGGCGGGCCATGGCCACCTGCCGACCCAGCTTTTCGTCCTCGACCGCAATGAAGATGTCTCCTGGCTGTGGCATCCCGTCGAGTCCAACGACCTCGGCGGAATGAGAAGGGGTGACCTCCGTGATCCGGTGGCCGAAGGGGTCTGTCAGGCTCCGAACCCGACCGACCTGTGCACCCAGGACAAGAAAGTTTCCGACCTTGAGGGTTCCCTTCTGAACGAGAACCGAAGCCACGATGCCTCTTCCCTTGTCGAGACGTGATTCGATGACCAGACCTCGGGCCCGACGATTGGGATTGGCCTTGAGATCCAGAACATCCGCCTGGAGCAGGATCATTTCAAGAAGAAGGTCCAGACCTGTCCTCTTTTTGGCAGAGACCGGACAGAAGATCGTCGTACCGCCCCATTCCTCCGGAGTGAGCCCATATTCAGACAGAGCCTGCTTGACTCGGTCCGGATTGGCCTCCGGTTTGTCGATCTTGTTTATGGCGACGATGATCGGAACATCGGCCGCACGGGCATGATTGATGGCCTCCACGGTCTGGGGCATGACTCCATCATCCGCGGCAACAACGAGAACGACAACATCGGTTGCCTTCGCTCCGCGGGCCCGCATCGCCGTGAAGGCTTCATGTCCAGGGGTATCAAGGAAGGTGATATCCCGTCCGTTGATCGATACGGTGTAGGCACCGATATGCTGGGTGATGCCACCCGCCTCCCCTTCGGCCACCTTGCTCTTGCGAATGGCATCGAGAAGAGAGGTCTTCCCATGGTCGGTGTGGCCCATGATCGTGACGACGGGCGGACGCGGCAACAGATCCTCCGGAGAATCCTCCGATTCACCAAGAATGGCTTCCTCCGGTTCCTCCTGCTGGATTTCGACGGCGATACCCAGCTGCTCGGCAACAAGCATTGCGGCTTCAGGATCGACCGGCTCGGTGATTGTGGTCATCACCCCCATGGCCATCAGGCGCATGATGACATCCTGCACCTTGACACCCAATTTGTCCGCAAAGTCCTTGACGCTCGTTCCGGCCTCGATCCGTATGGACTTCTTCCGTGCCTTGGTTCCGTCAACGGCCTGGGAGGCTCCCCTTGAATCGCTTCCTCCTTTCGCCTTCTTCTTGAAGGAGGGGGCCTTCTTGAAGGCAGGGCGCGGAAAGGAGGGGCGGGACGACGTCTGTGTTTCAGGGGGAGCGCCGGGAGCGACGACACGATGAACCGTGGCAGGAGAGACCGGTGGCTTGGATATTGCGGATTCTTTTTCTCCGGCTTCCTCGAGATCGACAAAATCCTCTTCTCGAAGCATGTGAAGGCGATCGAGCTTCTGGTTTTTGTCTTTGGTGGTTTTTGCTGGTTTTCCGCGCTTGTCACCGGGGAGCGCCCGGTCCCGGACCGCCCCCTTTTCCGCCGTTTCTTTTGAAGGAACGGCCGTGGAAGGAGCGGAAGGAGTCTTTTCCCCTTGACGAACCGGTGCGTTTTCCTGCGTCCATCCTTCGACTGGAATACGGGGGAGAATATTCTCGGCAGGAGCTCCAGCCGTCAGCGGGAGCTGCGTGGCAGGGGTCACCGCTTCAACGGCATTCACAACATTTTCCATGCCGACGGGACGCTCGGTCTCGATAGCCCCCGCCTCTGGAGGGGAAACCACTTCGGGCTGAACGGGTTGCTCCTCAGCGACCTCGGCCCCGGGAGCAAAAGATTTCTTCTTGATGAGGATCGGCTTTTTGGGGGCCTCGGGGGCCTCCTCTCCCTTT
>DAIBSV010000122.1 GCA_027415455.1 Nitrospirota bacterium
ATGATCAGTCCGGCGTAGGCCCGCTGGGAATAGTAGGTCGCCATGATCTCGACCGGAATCTTTCCTTCGTTTTCAGCCCGGTTCCGGGTCATGGGCGCCATCACGACCCGGTTCCGGAGATGGAAGGGTCCCATTTCGAGGGGGGTCAACAGGGGTTGTACGTCACTTTCTGCCATGATCTCTCCTATGCATTGCGGGGGGAATCAAATTGAACGATTGACCGGCTCAGATCTCGTCTTTCAAAAACCGTGCGACGCCCTTGAGGGCCTTGTCGTTTCGCTTGTAATAGGTCCACTGTCCCTGACGGTGGGCTGTCACCAGGCCTGCCTTCTGGAGGATCGCCAGATAGTGGGAGACAGTCGACTGGGACAGTCCGGATTTTTTTTGCAAAAGACCAACACACACTCCCAGCTTCCTGGAATGGGCCTCGGGAGCGGCCTGGTCTATGGGGAAATAGCGGTCGGGATCGCCCAGCCACTTGAGGATACGAAGGCGGGACTGGTTGGCCAGGGCCTTGAAGAGCTCGACCGGCTCATTCTCTTCCATTATATCGAAATTCCTCGATATGTAAATCCGACAGTCGATTTGTCCTGAAAAAGCGCGACTTGCGAGGCATGGAACGATGACCTGACAAGCGGGCCGGATTCGATTCCGGAGAATCCCATCTCCCTTGCCTCCCCGGCGATTTCCAGGAACTCGTCGGGGTGAATGTAGCGAACAACGGGGAGATGGGCGGGGGAGGGAGCGAGATATTGTCCGACCGTCACGATCCTGACCCCAGCCTCCCGCATGTCTCCGAGCACCTCCCGGATCTCCTCCCTTTCCTCTCCCAGCCCTACCATCAAGCCGGACTTGACCGGAATTTCGGGACGGACTCCCGAAAATCCCGAGAGGAGTTTCAGGGAGTGGCGATAGTCGGCACCGGGACGGACCCTCGGGTACAGACGCGGCACGGTTTCCAGATTATGGTTGAAGACATCGATTCGCGCTCCCCGAAGAATCGCCAGGGAGCGGTCGAGGGAATGGCGGAAGTCCGGAACCAGAACCTCGATCCCCAGATCGGGAAAGTCCTTCTTCAGATGGTCGACAACCGAGAGAAAATGGGAGGCTCCCCCATCGGGAAGATCATCCCTGTCGACCGAAGTCAGGACGAGAAAGCGTAGTCCTGTCTCCCTGACGAGTTCCACCACCCTCCGGGGTTCATCGGAATCCGGGGGGGGACGGCTTTCCGTGATCCACGTCACAGAAGGGACAGGCCCGGGTGCAGGTCCGACCCAGGATCATGACGGTCGCCACACCCTCCCGAAAACACGTCCCGAGGTTGGGACAGCTCGCTTCCTCGCACACCGTACGGAGTCCGAGACCCCGGAGGCGCTCCTTCATTCCGGCGACCTCCGGCCCCCAGGGAGCCGGGACACGAAGCCAGGGCGGCTTGGGGGAGAGGGGAAAGTTTTCCGGCATTGTGCTATCCTCAGAAGAAAGGTTCGGCGGTATCTTCGTTCATGATACCATGGATCGTGCCGCCTCTGGACATCTGTCGCGGGAGGTCCCCTTGAAAGAAAAGAAGACCGGGAAGCCCGAAAACGGTTCCCGAAACAAATCCGAAGAACACCTTTCCGCCCCGTCTGCTCCCCGGAGCTCCGGGTCCGCCCCAGAAGAATCCGCCTCCATGAGCTGGCCTGTCCCGGGGCTTTCGAAGAAAACCCGTCCGGAACTCGTCGCACTGGCACTCTCCCTGGGGTTGTCCGTTGCGCCTGAAGACCGGCGAATAGACCTCATCGAAAGGATCCGCAGCGAAGCTCCCGGTCCCCATGCCGGGAAAGGCTCCCTAAAAGAGGATCAGAAAACAGTTCTCCCTGCAGAAATCCCGGTGGCGGAGCCCGCCACATCCCTCACGACAGAAGAGTCCCTGCCGAAGGGATCGCCCCTCCCCCCCCCGCCTCCCTCCCCAACGACCGGGAGTGCCGCGGGATGGAAGGATTTTCTTGACATTCCCTACGAGCCTGTCCGTCGGGAACGGGGACATTTCGTGACCATCCTCCCGATTTCCCCCTATCGGATCATGGCCTTTTTTGGCGTTGACCGGGGAAGCGACCCGGCCCTTGCGGGCCGAATCGACGCCTCAGGGCTCGTGCTCAAGATTCGGGACGTGACCGGAGCCGTCTCGCGCAAGGAGAGAACGTCGGAACTCCCCGCCGACCATGTCTTCGACATCATGGCCGGCATGGCGGACCGCTGGAACATTCCCTTGTGGTCCGCACATCGATGGATGGAGGCCTGGCTCGGCTTTTACGACAATGGCTCCTTCCGGACCCTCGCCCGTTCGAAGCGGATCCGCACTCCCCGCGGAGCTCCGTCTCCACGGACAGGAACGCTCTTCCATCTCAAGGAAGCCGCGTTCACCTCCTATTCCCCGACGGAACTCCACGGACGGGAGGTCCTGATGCGCTATCACATCAATCTGCCGACCTCGACCGAGATTCCGGCTTCCACACGAAATTCTTAGGCCGTTCCGCTTTACTGGGCGGCCTTACCATAATCCCCAAGGAGAACAGAATGGGATTGCTCGACAGAATGAAGACGATTTTTCAGGCCAACGCCAACGCGGCACTCGACAACCTCGAAGATCCAAAGACCATGATCGCCCAGCAGCTCAGGGACCTCGACCAAAAGCTCCAGAGCGCGAAGGGTGAGCTTGTGAAAGCCATGGCCGAAGTCAAGCTGATCGAACAGAAGATTCGGGAATCGGAGGATCAGATCGCCCTCTTCGCGGAACGGGCCCAAAAGGCGGTCGCCGCAGGAAACGACGACCTGGCCCGGAAGGCCCTTCTCGAGAAAAGCCGACTGTCGGGGGAGCTCGCCGACCTGACAAAGCAACGGGACGACCAGAAGGCGGTCGTGGACGAACTCTCCGCGGACCTCGACAAGCTCACCGGGATGCGGGACGACTTTGCGCGTCAACAGTCCACACTCTCCCTCCGGGAAGAGCGGGCGAAGGCCAAGGAGGAGATCAACGCCGTCCGGGCCGAGATCGACCCGCACCATATCGGACAGGAAATGGGACGGATGACGGAAAAAATCTCCCGAATGGAGGCCAAGGCCGAGGCGACAAAGGAATATGCCGACAAGCAGCGGGGAACGGACATGGATTCGGCCTTTGCTGAGCTTGACCGAAAAGCTCCCGACATCGAAGCGGAGCTCGCCGCCCTCAAACAGAAAAAATCCTGAAAGGACTCCATGCGACGGATCCTGCGTGACGCTCTCTGGCTCCTGATTCTTCTCTGGACCTTCTCCTCCGGATTCGCCTCTGCAGGGGAGCCTTCCTTTACCGAGGGGCTTCATCTTTATCACACCGGACGATACGGGGAAGCCTTGCGCGTCTTTCGCTCCCTACACGCGCACCAGCCTTCCGGGACCGGAAAGTTCCAATACTTCATGGCTCTCTCGGAGGATCATCAGGGACTCGAGCACCAGGCCCTGATGGATCTCGAGGGCGCCATCCGGACCAATCCCGGGCTCACCTTCACTGGAAACCCCGCCCATGTCCGGACCCTGCACACGCGTCTCATGCATCAGGTCGCCGAAGGTCAGAGCCCCGTACCGCCCCCCCATCCGGTCTCCTTTCCGGAAGCTCCACACTCCTCGTCCTCCCATATGGGGGCCATTCTGATCCTCGTGGCCGTCGGGGCCGTTCTGATCGTTCTGGCTCTCCGGAAGAGAACCCAAAGCAATGCCGCCTCGGTGTCGAAGGACAAGCAGGAGATGGAGGAGACGGCGGAACGTCTCATGAAAGCCGTGGACAAGCTCTCCGACGACAAGAACTATTATCTTCTGGACCATCCCGACAAAAAAGAGGCCCTTGAAGCGGCATTCCGCTCCCTTGATCCGGCTTACCGAACCGTGCTGAACATTCTGAGGGAGCCCGAAACGCCTCAGACGGACTGGGCCGACCGGCACAACCGCTTCGAAGCGGCTCTGGCCCCCGTGGATGCCGCCATCCTGAATATCCGGGGCCTGCTGGGCGAGTCCCGGGAGGCGCCTCCCTCCCCCCCGTCCGACAGTTCTCCCCCTTCCTCCGGAGGATCGGCGCCGCCCCCTCCCTCAGAGGCTCCGACCATCGGAGGAGACCGATGCGTCTTTTGCGGACGGGACGCCACGGCAGGGAGAACCGTCCCCCTCGAACGCCAGGGCAAGGTGGCCTACGCCCGGGTCTGCCCGACCTGTCTTGCCGAAATGGACCAAAACTACCAGAGGACGGGGAGCTATCAGCCCCCCGCTTCCTTCTACACCGGCGGAGTTCCCTACATGGGGGGGGGACTTTCCTTCGGAGACCTCATGCTGCTGGACTGGATGACCCATGAAGGTCATCACGATTCGCCCCCGGTTTCGATGCCGGACTCCCATCCCCAGGGGGAGTGGGGCGGAGGAGGAGTCGCCGACCGGGAGGACCGGGAGTCGGGAAGCCCCGGCGGAGGAGACCGGTCCTGATGAGAACCCTGTTTTATGCCACCAACGGGCTGGGCCTGGGCCACGTCACCCGCCTCCTGGCCATCAGCCGGGCGCTGCGGAGGCAGGATCCCTCCCACGAAGTCCTCATTCTTTCCCGTTGCGAGGCGGGGCCCTTTCCCCAGGAAGACGCCCCCTTCACCCTCCGGATTCCCGGAAGCGCCAGCGCCAGGCGGTCGGGACTTTCCCCCAAATCCTATTACCAGACCACGCAAACCCTGCTCTGGCAGGCCGTCTCATCCTTCGACCCCCATCTTCTCGTGACCGACACCTTTCCGGAGGGTCCCGAAGGGGAGCTGGCGCCAATCATGAAATGGCCGATCCGCAAGGCCTTCGTCTATCGGGACTCCCGCCCCGAGGTCTTCCAGGAGAGGGATCTCCGTCCGCGCCTTGCCCCCTACCAGCTGATTCTCGTGGCCCATGAACCGGAGACGATCGTCCTTCCTCCCTGGTTCAGAAAAGATCCCCGGGTCATGCACACGGGGGTCGTTTCCGAAGCTCCCTCCCCGGACTCATCCCGCTCACTCCGGGACCGGCTTGGGACCGCAGGAGAAACGTCTGTCCTTGTCACGCTGGGCGGAGGGGGCGATCCGGAGGCGGAATCCGTCCTTCCGGTCATTCTTCAGAAACTCCGGGATCACAAGGTCGGCCTTTTCGTCGCGACCGGCCCCCTGTCCCGAAAGATCCCGGAAGGAGTCACTGCCCGGGAATGGTTCCCCGCCTGGCCTCTTTCCCCCTGGATTCCGGCCTTCGACTTTGCCGTGGCGAGCGGAGGCTACAATACGGTGGCGGAGCTGGGCGCCTCCCGGATCCCGTCTCTTCTCATCCCCTTCGACAGGGATCTCGACGATCAGCAGAAACGGGTCAGGGAGGCGGAAAAGGAAGGCTGGGCCATTTCTGCGGGATCAAGAAGAAAACCGGAAATCGAGCAGGGAATCGACCGGCTTCTCCGGGAAGGAAGCTCCCTTAAAAAACGGGCAGCCGGAGGCACGGATCATTCTTCGGGCGCGGACAGGGCGGCGGCACTTCTTCTTGCCCTTCTGACCAA
>DAIBSV010000123.1 GCA_027415455.1 Nitrospirota bacterium
TGGAGAACTTTCTCCGAGTGCGGGTTTCCCGCAACGCGGAGGAGGGGATCTGGGTGGCCCGAAGGATCGCGGCGGGCGGAGAAAGTATCGGATTCATTCTGTGCGATGCGTCTGTCTCAATGAATGAGGTGTTCGGTTTCCTCTCTTTTGTGCGGGGCCGGGGGAACCTTCCCCGAGTTCCGGTGCTGGTGATGACGGAAGAGCATGATCCGGAGGAACGCATCCGGGTCCTGGAGTCCGGGGCCGACGAGGTGCTCAGGCTCCCTTGTCCGGATCGGGAAATTCTGGCGCGGATTCACGCGCTCATGCGCAGGGAACGTGCGGGGAACTACGATAATCCTGATGCACCGGCACGTTACGAAGTGGGAGATCTGATCGTCGACACCGAGCGGCATGAAGTGCGCTGGAAGGGACAGAGGGTTTCGGTGACACCTCTCGAATTCCGAATTTTAGTCCGGCTGGTTCGCCTGCCTGGACGGGTTCTGGGTCGGGAGGAACTTATGAAAAGTCTATGGGGAGAGCACTGGGAGGTGGAGGACCACAACCTGTCGGTCCATATCCATGGGATTCGGAAGAAAATGTCCCGCAAGGGAGAACCCTGCACCGTGATCGAGACGGTCCGGGGGGTCGGTTACCGGGTCCGCGAAGAGGTCTCCTGATCTTCCTGTCATCAATTTGTAACAGATCTGTAATATGGCTGTCGTCTTGCTATGATAGGGTCAATCTACCTTTAAGGAGGAATACATGAACATCGTCAAACGGACCGCGGGTTTGGCCCTGTCCCTCGCGATCGTTTCGGTCCTTTCTGGGGCCGGAACCGCCCGGGCCACCGATCTGACAATTTCCGGCTCCACCATGCTCTTTCCCCTCGAGCAGGTCTGGGCCAACGCCTATATGAAGAGCCATCCGGGGGTCCACATCTCCGTGGCCTCGACAGGATCGGGCTTCGGGATCTCCAACGCCGCCAACGGGAACATCACGATCGGGGCCTCCGATGCCTACCTGACCAAGGACCTTCGCACGCGTTACGGCAGTCTGGCAGCGATTCCGGTGGCCTTTGACGACACGCAGGTCATCTACAACATCCCCGGGGTCAAGAAGTCGCAACTGCTCCGGATGGATGGGCCCACTCTGGCCCGGATCTTCATGGGCAAGATCAAGTTCTGGGACGATAAGGCCATCCGGGAGATCAACCCCGATGTCCACTTCCCGCATCAGCGGATCAAGGTGATCCACCGGGCCGACGCCTCGGGCACGACCTTCGTTTTCACCGATTATCTCTCCCAAACCTCGAAGGAGTGGTATGACGAAATCGGCCGGGACCTCTCCCCTTCCTGGCCAGTGGGTTCCGGATACAACGGCTCCGATGCCGTTGTCGCGGCGGTCATGGCGACACCTGGAGCCATCGGGTATGTAGGGTTGGGCTGGATCAACGAATACCATCTGAGTTCCATGGCCCTCAAGAACCTGGACGGCTACTATGTGGTCGGCTCTGTGAAGACGATCCAGAACGCTGGCAAGGCAGCGCTCCATGATCCCTCCTTTCCCGACGATTTCAACCGTTCGATCGTCTGGAACCTTCATGGCAAGGATGTTTATCCGGACGCCAATTTCGAATTCTGGATGGTCAGCACCGCTCTCCCGGCGAGGACCATGCTTGAAGTCAAGAAAATGGTCATCTGGGCGCTTACGAAGGGACAGAAGGAAAAATATACGGTGAAGACCGGCTTCGCACCGCTTCCCTTTGCTCCTTTAAAGCCCCGCCTCAACAAAATTTTGAACCGGCTCCTTCCCGGCAACAGCATGAAGATCGAATCCGGGGGATAAGGATCTTTTTTTGAATAAGGAACATCACGGGGCGGTCCGGACAAACCGGACCGCCCTCTTTCTCGAGAGAGTCATGGGAGTCGCGATGGAGCCCGAGACAAGGGCACAACAAGAAGCGGGACAGATTTTGGTCGAAAATGCCACGCTCCCCTTGTCCACCGCTTCCCCCCGGATCCTTTCGACAGATTCTGAAGGGAAGTCCCGATCATCGGAAGGAGAGAGTCTGCATTCCGACGGTAAAAGCGTCCTCAAAAATCTTCGGGAGACCTCCCAGGCCCGCATCCATCGCTCCGAACGTCTTTTTCAGGGAACGCTCCGGGTCGGTGGATTTTTTGTTCTCGCCCTCTTTGCGACGGTTTTGGGGGTCAGCATCGTCGAGGCCTGGCCATCGATCACGAAGTTCGGATGGTCCTTTCTCTGGACCTCGACCTGGAATCCGCACCGGCAAATCTTCGGGGCCTGGACCTACATCGTCGGAACCTTCTGGGTGACCGGAATTGCGCTTCTTTTCGCCATCCCGATCGCCATTCTCTCGTCCCTCTTTCTCTCCGATTATTCCCCGAAATGGCTGGTCGGGGGGGTCTCGACCCTGATGGAAATGCTTGCCGGGATTCCCTCTATCGTCTTCGGGGCCTTCGGTATCATCTTCATGGTGCCCCTCCTCCGGGATCATGTGGAGCCCTTTCTTGCCAACACTCTGGGCAAGCACTGGGACTTCTTTAACGGGGACTCGATGGGGTACGGGATTCTGGCTGCGGGATTGGTGGTGGGAATCATGGTGATTCCCCTTGTGGCGACGGTGACCCGGGACTCCCTCGTCATGGTCCCCCGGGAGACAGTGGAAGCGTCCTATGCCCTGGGCTCCACCAAGGCCGAGATGGTCTTCTTCGTCAAGCTCCCGGCCGTGGTGCCCGGGATCATCGGTTCCGTGATTCTGGGGTTTGGGCGGGCGATCGGAGAGACCATGGCGGTCCTTCTCCTGATCGGGAACCAGGCCTCGATCCCGACCTCGATCCAGGATGTGGGGTATACCATCAGCTCGCTCCTCGCGAACACCTTCACCTACGCGGTGATTGATCCGCTCTATGCAGCCGCGGAAATCGAGCTGGGACTCATTCTTCTCGTCATCTCCCTCGTGGTCAACACGCTGGGCCGGGAACTTCTCATGAAGCTCATGGGCGGACGGCTGGCAGGATCGGTGGGCGGTGGCTGAGAACATCCTCCCGGAAAAAGGTCTTTCATCCTACCGCAAGGTGCGTAACGCCCTCCTGGGAAGCCTCACCGCGGTCGCATTCATCCTGGCGGTCACTCCGCTCCTCGCCATCGTCTATATCGCCTATGACCGGGGAAAGGCCGCTCTTTCGCTCTCCTTCATCACCACGATGCCGGGAGGCTTCCCCATCGGGATCGAGGGCGGGATTGCCAACGGGATCGTGGGAAGCCTGATTCTGATCCTTCTGGCCAGTCTCCTCTCCGTTCCCGTAGGGATCTGGGCGGGTCTTTATCTCTGGGATCAGTCCCACACCCGCATGGCCAAAATCACCCGGCTCCTGTCGGACCTCCTCCTGGGGGTTCCATCGGTGATCTGGGGAGTTGTGGGCTTCTTTGTCTTCTCCACCAATACCGGTTTTGGTTTTCACTGGGGGTTCTCGGGGCTGGCCGCAGGGCTTACTCTGGGATTCATCATGATTCCGATCGTGACCAGGGTGACCGAACAGGCCCTTCGGGACGTTCCCCGGAGCTACATCGAGGGGGCCCTTGCCCTGGGGGCCTCCCGCTTCCAGGTTGTGCGGGGCCTGGCCATTCCGGCGGCCATCACCGGCATCGGAACGGGGATTCTGCTCGGAGTCCTGAATGTCCTGGGACAAACCGCCCCCCTCATCTTCACCAACTACTACAACACCGGCATTCCCACGTCGCTGGTGGGCTCGAACGGATCGGTCGGAGATCTCGCCATGCAGATCTTCATCTATATCCATGAACCGTCGAAGGCTCTCCATGTAAAGGCCATGGCCGCGGCCCTGGTCCTGACGGTGATCGTCCTCCTTCTGGACATGGGGATCCGCCTCCTGGCCTGGGGAAGTCGAAAATATGCCCAGAGAATGGGATAGGAGACTCTTTTGGAGAACGGAGCCCATGATCCGCTCGTGCCGAAGATCGAGGTAAAGAACTTCAGCGCCTTCTATGGAAAGACCCAGGCCCTTCACAACGTGGACTTCACCATCTTCGAGCGCAAGATCACGGCCATGATCGGTCCGTCAGGATGCGGAAAATCGACCTTTCTCCGAAGCCTGAACCGGATGAACGACTTCTATCAGGGATTTCGCGTCGAAGGGTCTGCCACACTCGACGGGGAGGAGATTTACAGCCCAACGGTCAACCCCGTCCTGATCCGGCAACGGGTGGGGATGGTCTTCCAGAAGCCGAATCCTTTCCAGAAGTCGATCTTCGAAAACGTGGCCTACGGTCTTCGGATCCAGGGGGTCAAGTCCCGCTCCGTCCTTGCCGACATCGTGGAAAAGTCCCTGAAGGCGGCGGCCCTCTGGGACGAGGTGAAGGACCGTCTCAACGGCTCCGCCTTTTCCCTTTCCGGAGGTCAACAGCAGCGCCTCTGCATCGCCCGGGCCCTGGCCGTCGAGCCGGAGGTGATCCTCCTTGACGAGCCGGCCTCCGCCCTCGACCCCATCTCGACGGCCCGGATCGAAGAACTGATGCAGGATCTGAAGGATCGGTATACAATTGCCATAGTGACACATAATATGCAGCAGGCCGCCCGCGTCTCCGACCGAACGGCCTTTTTCCTCGACGGAACCCTGGTCGAGGTGAACGATACGACCAAGATCTTCACCAACCCGGAAGATTCCCGGACAGAGGATTACATCACCGGCCGGTTCGGCTGACAGGAAGGAAAGCGGTGCAGAGACATCTTGACGCCGAGCTCGAGCAGCTCAAGGGCCGGATCACCGAAATGGGGAACATGGTCGACCTCCAGATGAAGGAGGCCGCGGAATCCCTCCTCGAACGCAATCCTGAAAAGGCCAGGCGCGTCATCGACCGGGACCACCAGGTGAACGCGATGGAAGTCGGGATCGACGAGGACTGCGTCCGAATGATCGCCCTTCACCAGCCGGAGGCCCGGGATCTTCGTTTCGTCATCACGGCCATGAAGATCATCACCGACCTCGAGCGCATGAGCGACCTCGCTACGAATATCTCCGAACGGGTGGTGGAGCTGTGCGAGGAGCCGCCCGTTTCGATCCCTCCGTCGATTCGGGAGATGTCCACCATCGGCCGCGAAATGCTCCGGGAGGCCCTCGACGCCTTCGTCTCACGAAATACCGCTCTAGCCCGCAAGGTGACCCAGGAGGATGAACGGGTCAACGTCCTTCATCGTGAACTCGTCAAATCGATTGTGGAAAGTCTGAAGAATCACACAGGGGAAACCAGCTCCATCGTCCGAATTCTCTTCGTCAGTCGCTCCCTCGAGCGCTTTGCCGACCACGCGACCAATGTGGCCGAGATCATCATGTATATGGTGGAAGGAAAGATCATCCGCCACATGGTGTGACGCCGGGGGTCCATTCGAGTCTTTTTCTGCAACACCCTTGCGCCACCCTTTCCTTTCCGGCCTTTTTTTGCCTGTTCTTCACTCGTCCCTCAATTTGCATGAATAACAAGGTGAG
>DAIBSV010000124.1 GCA_027415455.1 Nitrospirota bacterium
CCTCGCTATCCTTCCCCACCCTGAAGGGCGAGGTTTGCCGCGCGATTGGATCAACTCGGGGCTGACGTCTACTCTTAATCTCCCGGCTGGCGGTGTGTTTGCTCTTCGGGCAGACACTTTCCAGCAGTATTTTGGGGGTTATGGATGGGTAAGCTAGTTCGACTATTTTTCCCACAGAATCTATTCAAGAGCCTAAAAACATTCTGACGGAACAGGACAAGCAGACCTTCGAGCTGATCTCGGTCCTGACGCTTCTGGCGATGACGGGGCTGGTCGCGTATGCGGGATACGACCTTGTTCACGACAATGCCCGGTTCGATCCGGAAAAATACGGGATCGGGGTCGCGACGATCCTGGGGGGAAGCGGACTGGGGCGTTTTCTGAAGAAGGACACGGAACATTCCGGCGGCATTTCCCCCTCTTCGGGACCCTGACCGTTCTTCCTGAACCCGCGGAGCGGAGGGAACGAACCGTCTGGTGCTTGCTTTGGTGTTTTCGGGAAGGCTCCATCCCCCCTTTCGCTCCGGGAACTCGCTCCCCTGACGGGACCGGGGGGTCCTGCCGTGAAAAATCTACGATCGTGGTCAAAAATCGGTGGACTGCCCTGGCTTTTGTCCGGCTTTTGCGCGAAATGGCCGATGAAACGGAAGATGGCTCCGCTTCGTTTGCC
Organism: Nitrospirota bacterium; assembly: GCA_027415455.1. The sequence continues at coordinate 671 of DAIBSV010000124.1, forward strand.
CTGGAGAATCGGGAAGGGGTTGCAATGGAGCGCCAGGAGATCGTCATCCCGGCTGAAAAATTCGACAGAAAGCTCAGGTGCGCCTCGCGGTCAGGACGAATCTCCGGCCGCAGTCAGAATCTGCAGGAACAGAAATGGAAGAATCGCCATGTCTGCCGTTTCCATTGACCGTTATTGCTTCCGGAAGTTTGCTCTAAGGTTTAGACTTTCGGACATCTGTCCGGACATTTTTAAGGAAACCAAGAAGAATTGAATTTTAAATAAAAAAATAAATATAATGACTTATGGATAACAAAATGGAGGACATTGATCCGGACATTTATCCGGTCGACGATCGGGGAGGACCCCTTGGCTTGATGGATCCGCTTCTTATTGAAGAAGGGTCTCGCCACCGTTCCCGATTGATGGACCTCGCCCTCGAATTGGCCCAGAAGAGTTCGGGGTTCCGTCGGTCCCTTCCGGAGAAAATGGTTCCGGCCTTGGCGGATCTTGTCAGGACAATGAATTGTTATTACAGCAATTTGATCGAAGGCCATGCCACACATCCGATCGATATCGACAGAGCCCTCCATAATCAATATAGCGACAACCCTGAAAAGCGGGATCTACAGATCGAGGCCAGGGCTCACGTGGCGGTTCAAGACTGGATCGACGCGGGTGGAGTCCGAGGCAGGTTTGCCACCCTCGACGCAATCTGTGAGATCCATCGGAGATTTTGCGAAGAACTTCCGGACAGCCTTCTTTGGGTCGAGGATCAGTCGGGGCGGGAAAAGATCCGGATCGAACCCGGGAAGTTCCGTCGCCAGGATGTGGTCGTCGGGCACCATGTTGCCGTGGATTGGACCTCAGTTCCGAGATTCATGCGGCGTTTTGAAGAGGTCTATTCGAATCTCGGCAAAACCGAAACCCTTCTTGCATCGGCCGCCATGCATCATCGTCTTGTCTGGATTCACCCTTTCCTCGACGGAAACGGACGTGTTGCGCGTCTTCTTTCCCATGCGACCTTTGCGGAGATTCTCGAGACAGGAGCCATCTGGTCGGTCGCCCGCGGATTGGCCCGTGACGTTGGAAATTATAAACAGCATCTCTCCTCCTGCGATCTTTCCCGTCGAAACGACCTTGACGGAAGAGGGCGACTCAGCGAAGAAGCGCTGGCGGCCTTCACCGAATTTTTTCTAAAGGCCTGTCTCGATCAGGTCGGTTTCATGGAGGGCCTGATGGACCCGTCTCGTCTGAGAATCCGTGTTCTCATGTGGGCGGAGGAGGAAATACGGCTGGGAAACCTTCCTCAAAAAGCGTCCGCCGTCCTTGAGGTGGCCCTTTACCGCGGGGAAGTTTTAAGGGCCGACCTTTCCCGCATTGTCGGAACGGGAGAACGGCAAGCGAGAAGGGTGGTGTCTGCGCTCGCGGAAAAAGGAGTCCTGGTGTCCGAGGGTCCCCGCGCACCCCTGTGCCTGGCTTTTCCCACGGCGATCGCGTCCCATTTTTTTCCGGGACTCTTCCCCGATCAGCCCTCTTGATCGGGAGTCTGGCTTTCTTCCTCTCCTTCTTTCCAGATTCCCTCCACCGACGCAGGAACGCGTCTCTTGATCGGGAAAAAATCTCTTACTATAAAGCAAGGAATACATTCTGGGTATCTAAATTCCATGATTGATTTTCAATTTTTTCCCATTCATGTCTTCTAGTGCAGATTCTACTTTCATGGTTGACTTCTCAGAATTGGCTCTATAATCTTAATCCATACTTCCTGATTGAAATAATTTTGGTATTCTGGTTAAAGAGAGGTTCTGTAAAAGGAGCAAAGAATGGAATCATATTTCCATTCATTTCAGAAGATTCCGCCTAACGACATTGAAGATGGTATCCAGGTTAAGACAATTGGCCTTCCTAATGTCGAACTTCGGTACATGGAATTCGCCCCGGGAACCATGATCCCAAAACATACTCACTCCGAAACGGTCGTAACCTTGATTCTTGAAGGGAAGATGGAATTTACCGTGGCCAGAAAAACAAAGAAGGTCTCAAAAGGGGATCTTTTCATTGTCCCTGCAAACACAGAACACAGTGGTTCTACCGGAGACAAGAAAGTAACGGCTGTCTCTTGGTCTTCCAAGGGCCAATAACACCATGCTCTCCAATCAATACAGTTGAACTGAAGGGAATAGGAGTTCATCAATGACTCGACTACAACTGGCACATTCTCCTTCCGCTAACGACGAGAAGTTGCTTGACGATTACTTTCGCCAGCTCTCCGCCGGCGAAATCAGCCGCCGTGACTTCGAGGAAGCCACAGGCGAGGAATGGTGGTGGGGAGATATTTTGGAAGGACTTGGAAAAAGGAGCCTTCCTTACCCGACCGTCGAACCGAAAAGGACCGATGCCCAACAGAAACTGGCGGACGAGGTTTTTTGATGAAAACAGGGAATCCCGGGCATCCGAAGGCATCCATCATTGTGACGGATGCCGGGCCTCTGGTAACGCTTGCGGTAGCGGGAGCACTCGATACGCTGCTTTTGCCGGGATTGCGTGTGGTCATCCCGGATATGGTGAGATTCGAAGTGACCCGTCATCTCGACAAGACTGGCGCACAGGAAATTCTGGACTGGGTTCGCAAAAACGAACCCGAGAAGGTTTATGTCGGGACGACGGAAACCTTCGACGAATTTGAAATTCTCCTCAATGCAAACCCCAGGGTACGAAGCCGGTCGCGTGGAGAGGAATCCGCCTCCGAAATCCTCTCCCGTGAACTGGCAAAGTCAAACGACAGGATAGGAATCCTTCTCTTTGAAGACGCGGATGTTACAAAAACGAACTTTTTGGTCAGACTCCCGGATCGGGTTGTCGTCTATTCGACCGCATCCTTTCTTAAAAGGCTGGAAACAAAACACCTGATAGATAATGCGAGGGATATCCTCGAAAAGGCCTTGTCTGTCCGTGGGGATCGCATTCTTTCCGAACAGGAAAACTATATGGAGGGTGTCGATATTTCATTTGACCCCTTTTGAAGCCTGAGAGCGATTTTCTGGTTTCAAAAACAATCCATTCCTCAACTCAGATTTCTGATTGAAACCCCTCTAAACAAGAGGAGTTTATGCCCGAATCCCTTCCTCCAATTCCAAGCGTTCCAGCGCCGCCATGCAGGGTTCAACTTCATGCGGAGGCGGCGGCACGAACTGGGCGTTGCCGGGGCGCGTGCCGCCGATCCAGTTCTGGCTGGTGCGGAACTGGCCTGGGTTTTTGTCGGCGCCGCGACCGCGGGCGAGAAGTTTGCCGTGGATTTCGCGCAGCAGCCGGTTGCACAGGGGAAAACCTTCAGAGAGGCGGGCGAGCCCATGCTCCAGCGCAGCGACGTAGTTGGAAACTTCCACCACGTCGTCGAAGGGAACGCCGGGCGCCTGCTCCAATTCGAAGAGCAGCAGGTCGGACAGCGACGACTGGGCTCCTTCGATCTGGCTGGAGAGCACCGCTTCTCGGCGGACGTAGGCGTAGAGAAAGAGGTCGGGGTCGGGCAGCAGCGCGGTGATGGCATCGAGCCGCCCGCAGGCGAGAAGCGCCCTCTCGAGGCGTGTCTGTCGCGGCGTGTCGAACTGGAGCGGCGGTTCCGGTGGCAAGGGGCATGGCACGAAGGTTGCGACATGTTCACCTGAGATGGCGGTGGCGTGACGGGTGCCCGTGGGACCGCGTTGCATTTTCCGTCCTCTCTTATTGACCAAATCTGCCGCGCAAGCCCCTGGCTTTAGACATGGGGTGAGCGGCAGCCGGATTGTTATTTGATACGGAACTTGTATAATGAACATATGTCAGAATATAAGATCACATACAAATCGAACAACAACGTGGTGTTTTCTTGCAAATACCACGTTGTGTGGTGTCCGAAGTATCGCCGTGATGTGCTAGTGGACGGCGCTGATGCGCGACTCAAGGAGATTATACGGCAGGTGTGTTCCGAGACGGACAGCGAGATACTGGAGATGGAGGTCATGCCCGACCATGTGCATCTGCTGGTTGAGGTGGACCCCCGGTTTGGGGTCCACCATCTGGTGAAGCTGATCAAAGGCCGGTCATCGCGCCTGCTGCGCCAGGAGTTTCGCTGGTGCCGTACCCGATTGCCCAGCCTGTGGACCAATAGTTATTTCGTTTCCACCGTAGGCGGCGCTCCGCTGGAAATCATCAAACAGTACATTGAGCAGCAAAAGCATGTCTAAACCGCGAGCACCGCGCGCCAAATCCGTGAAAGCGAAGAAGCGTAAAACACCCAAGGAGAAGCAGCCCACTTTCGTTCTGGAATTACCGCTGCTAGTAGTTAGTTTCACTAAAATACAAACATAATCTCCTGGATCTGCTATGATGGGAGGGTCAACTCTCCACCATTCATCCAGGAGGTCTTCATGTCCCGATCCACACAGAGAGCGCCTTTGAGCCTGAGCGACGAAGAACGCAAAGATCTTGAAGCCCTGTCATCCTCCCGTAAGTCCCCTCTGCGGGAAATTCAGAGAGCCAGGATCCTTTTGGCCTATGCCGACAGAACCTCCATCAAAGAGATCGCCTCCCAAGTCGGTGTCCAGCGTCTGACCGTCTACAAGTGCATCGACAAAGCCTTGTCGATGGGGGTGAAGGCGGGGCTCTCCGACCTCTACCATCGTCCGAAGGAGCCGACGATCACCCCGGAGGCCAAGGCGTGGGTCGTCTCGCTGGCCTGCACGCAGCCCAAGGATTTGGGACTGGCCGCTGAACTCTGGACCCGGAGCGCTCTGGCCCGCTATGTTCGGGAGCATGCCGTGGGAGCCGGCCAT
>DAIBSV010000125.1 GCA_027415455.1 Nitrospirota bacterium
CGCGGGCCGAAATCCCGGAAAGGCGCAGGAGATTCTCGATTCCATCAAGGATGTTGATCATCTTCCTGTCGCCTATTGGCTGACCCGGGGACAGGTCGATCTGGCCCGAAATTTAAATGACAGGGCTCAGTCCGTTTTCGAGGAAGGTCTCTCCCACTTTCCGGGGGATACCTCCCTTCTCATGCTTCTGGCCGATACGGAACTGGTCCGGAAGCAATTTGGCAAGGCCAGAAAAACCTTGGACGGGCTTCTCTCGGGGGATCCTGAGAACCCGAACATCATTGGTAAAATTGGGGTCGTCATTGCCAGGAGCCAGGGGGTTCCGGCTGAAATCGCCTATTACGGTAAGATGGCAAAAACCTATCCGGACAGCGAAGGGCTCGAATCTCTCTACCTTCTCAGTCTGGCCTCCAGCAAAAAGCTTCCCCAGGCCATCGCCAAGGGAGAGAGCTATTTGAAAAAGCACCCGGCCATGAAAAATCTCCGGGCCCTTGTGGGGAGCTTTGAAATCCAGTCGGGGAATCGGGAGAAGGGGATCGCCCTGTACAAGGAAGTTCTGGCCTCGGATCCTAAAAATTTGCAAGCCTTGTCGGCCCTGGCGAATCTTGAATATGAGGACCGGCATTATGCCCAGGCTGAATCGCTTTTTCGGCGGGTTTTGAGGATCGTTCCCCAAAACCCGGATTTTGAAACTTCATTAGGGGAAGTCCTGCTGGCCGAGAATCAGAAGGAGGCCGCTCTGGCTCTTTTTCGGAAAGCCCTTGACGCCAATCCCAATCAGATTCTCGCCCTCTTCGAGTTGGGCCGCTCGGAGGTTCTGGCGGGGGATGGCCGGGAGGCGCTTACTCATCTTGCTCCGTTGGTCAAGCTGAGGCTTTCGGCCGTCCGCCGTGCCGAGATACAGTGGCTATGGGGTCTCGCTAACGAAATCTCCGGAAAAGGTGATGTGGCGGCCGATGCCCTGGAGCAGGCTGTTCGTCTCGATCCGAAGAGTGCGGTCTACCATGAAAGCTTGGGGAATTTCTGGATGGACCGCTCCCGGTGGAACAAGGCGTTGCCGGAACTCGAGAAGGGGCTGACGCTGGATCCGAAAAACGTCCTTCTAGCTCTTCAGGTCGACTGGGGGAAGCTTATTAAGAATTCAAAAGGGTTCCCGGACCCCTCCCGGCTTAAAGAGATCGCCGGAAAGGCAGCGGCATTCAGAAAGTCTCATCCCGGAGACCTTTCCTCCGGCCTAATCGAGGCCTCGGCTGACCGTCTCCTCAAGGAAAATGATCGCGCACTGGGGGTTTACGACCGTCTCTTGTCGGCCCATCCGGGTGAGCGGTCGGTTCTTCTGGGAAAGGCCCAAATTCTGTTATCAGAGGGACATGACCGGCAGGCCGGGAAAATCGCCAAAAATCTTCTCACCGCGAACCCTGAGGATATCGATGGCAACCTTCTGATGGCTGCCCTGGACGGAAAGGCCCATGATCTCAAAGGGCTAGCTGACCATCTTCAGAAAGTCCATCAACGACTTCCCAAGGCTGTCGGGCCCGCCCTGGGGCTCGCTTCGGCGGATCTCTCTCTCAAGCGTTTCGAGGAGGCCAAGTCGGTAGCCTTCTCCCTCTACGAGGCTCATCCAGGTTTTTATCAGGCCCTCTATGTCCAGGCTTCTGCCGAGATGGGATTGGGCGAATATCAGAATGCCTTCAGGGACTACCGGATTCTGGCCGATCATTCCAAAAAGCCAGCCCCCTTTCTTAACATGGCGAGCGTGGCGGCGGGAAGGATGGGAGATTCCCGGGAGGCAAAGCGATACCTCGACCGCGCATTCCAAAGTGATGCGAACAATCCCGGAGTCCTGAACAACATGGCCTTCTATCTGGCCGACCGGAACATCGATCTTCCCCGGGCCCTGGTCTACGCCAAAAAAGCCCTCGGAACGGGAGCGGCTCCGGAGGTCCAGGATACGGTCGGATATGTTCTGTTCCGTATGGGGCGCTACGACCGGGCCGAGAGCCATTTTGTAGCCGCCTACAAGGAAAACTTCCGGGACCCCGAATTTCTCTATCACATGGGTCTAAACGAATCTGCCATGGGGAAAAAATCCCGGGCCCAAGAACTTCTCGAAAAGGCACTCTCTTCCGGACAACTGTCTCCCAAGGAAAGGATGGAAGCCCACCGGGTTCTGGAAAAGCTGTCCTGATGTCCTTTCTCGACGAGGGAACCGGATTCCGTAAGAGCTCTGGACCTTATGATTACCAAGGATTAGATCGCTTAGGGGATGAAAAACCTCCATGGTGCCGCGCCTCTTTTTTTTCCTCCTCCGTCCGAAATCTCAGGGATCCTTCCGGGACCTTGTCCGGTCTTTACCGGACCGGCGTTCCTTTTCCCGATCCTTGAGGGATCCGATTTTGGTATAGTGGTACGAGCTGACCAGACCGACTCCCTTCGCATAACTCCCATGAACCTTCATTGTCAAGGAGCCAGTGTGCCCCTTTCCGATCCTTCTCCTCACGGAGAATCCTTTCATCCCGGATCTGAAGAGGACCTCTTGAAGTCTTTTGCAGAAAAAGACGAGGAGGTCATCGCCTCATTTTTCACCTCTGTTCCCAAAATGGAGCCGCTCGTGCCCCTCAGCCTTGATCCGGGAGAGCCCCGAATGCTTTCGGAGAAGGTCGTCGAGCACCAGCAGTTCTGGATCCGGGTGGCTGATACGAAGGAGAGGCGCGAGCAGGCCGGTCTTCTGATCGACCGGATGTACGCCTGGAGAGGCTATACGCACAACAACATCATTCAGGAGACTCCCCACAGCATCACCCTTGTCTCCTATGGCCGGGACGGCCGGGTGATCGGGACTGTCACGATCAACATGGATGTGCCGGGAGAGAAACTTCTGTCCGAGGAAACCTACCCCGACCAGATCGCCCATTTGCGGGATCAGGGAAAGCGGATAGCGGAATTCAACGGGCTGGCCGTCGATTCCAGCGTCAAGTCGAAGCTTGTCATCGCCCGCCTTTTCCATATCGCCATGCTCTATCCGTGGGGTCTCTATGGATATACCGATTGCGTCATCGAAGTCTCCTCCTCCCATGCCCGCTTCTATGAAAGATTGCTTGAATTCGACCGGATCGGGGAAGGAAAGATCTGCCCCCGGGTCAACAATGAAAGCATTTTGATGCACAAGGACTTTTCGGAGGCGGCCGCACGGGTTGCCCAAGTCGGTGGAGAGATGGAACGCTCGGGAGACCGTTCACTTTATTCCTACGGCTTCTCCCCCCAGGACGCGGCGGGTATCCTGGGCCGGCTCAAACGTATGCAGCATCATTCGGAGACTTCGGGATGACGGCCTCCTTCGACTATCACCAGGCCTTTTCGCGAAATATCGGTTGGGTGACCCGAAAAGAGCAGGAGATTTTACGGGGCAAGCGCATCGCCATAGCCGGGATGGGAGGGGTGGGGGGAGTGCATCTTCTGACCCTGACCCGTATGGGGATCGGGGCCTTTACCATTTCGGATCCCGATTCCTTTGAACTGGTGAATTTCAATCGCCAGGCCGGGGCGATGATGTCGACTCTTGGCCAGGTTAAGGCCGAAACCTTGGCTGCCATGGCCAAGGATATCAATCCGGAGCTCGATATCCGGATCGTCGGGGCCATCACCCGGGAGAATGCGGCCGACTTTCTAAGAGAAGCCGATCTCTATCTCGACGGGATGGATTTCTTCGGCTTCGAAGCCCGGGAGGCTCTTTTCGAAGCTTGCAGTTTGCTGGGAATTCCTGCCACGACGGCCGGCCCCCTCGGGATGGGGACGGCTCTTCTTACCTTTCTTCCGGGAGGGATGAGCTTCGAGGAGTATTTCGGCTGGAAAGGCCAAAGCGACGAGGAAAAAAGTCTTCGCTTCCTTCTAGGCCTCTCCCCCGCCCGTCTCCAGTTCCCCTATCTCGTCGATCCCTCCGCCGTCGACTTGGCTAAACGTCGGGGACCCTCGACGGTTATGGCCTGCCAACTCTGCGCGGGGATCGCCGCCACCGAAATCCTCAAGATTTTCCTCCAACGCGGCCGGGTTTTGTCGGCCCCTCGGGGACTTCAGTTCGATGCCTACCGAAACCGGCTTGTTACGACCTGGCGCCCCGGGGGATTTCGAAATCCCCTCCAGAGGCTGGCCCTTTCCATTGCCCGGAGGCGTCTTGCCGGCCTTAAGGCTCTGGCTTCCCGAAGATCGTGATCTCGGAGGCTCTGGCCTCATTTTCCCTGACAGGATTTCAGAATGCCTCCTCGGAATTTTGTCTCCTCCAAACCTTCCCTTCAAGAAAGTCCTTCTATCCGGGGTGTGGACTTCGGAGCTTGTGCACCTTTCGCCAGGCCGTATTCGGAATTCATTCCGATCGAATGTCCGGAAAATTTACAGTTGATAAATCGACTGACAGAAAATCGGAAAGATCCGGGCCAATTTTGACGTTCCGTTTTTTTGGGATAATAAAAAAAAACATCAAGGTATTGTGAATATTTAATTATTAAAACATATTGCCAGATTCTGTTTGTGGCATGGGGATTGCTTGTAAATGGGTCGTCGAACTATTTCTCCCCCGGGAGGGGAGGAACACGTCATGAATCGAAGGAGAGAATGATGAAAAAGATCAAGAAAAAATCTCTTGCTGCAGGCCTTGGCTTGGCCCTCCTGGCCGGAGTGGCGCTCTCGCCGGGCTTGGCCCATGCCACTGCCACCGACTATCTTGGCACTCCGAAAGTCACCGGATCTCCAGTAAACGCCAATTCTTTTGAAATTACCCTGACGAGTTTCCCAGGGGGAGCCACGACCAATCTCTATATCACCCCCAACAGCGCCTTCGGGAACACATTCATCAATCCCGGTCCGGGCTACTCCGCCGTTACAATCTCCAACTCAAGCCCCGTTCCGACTTCCGATCTTCTTTATAGTGCTTCGGGCCTCGACCTTCAGTACGTCACCTCACTAACCAGTGACTGGAGCCAGACCGGAGCGACCTCCTCCTCCGGACAGGTCATTTCCTCCGTCTATAAAATCGGATCAACGCCGACCATGGCCGGTGCCGTTCCCGGTGAGTTGGTCTTCACCTACCAGTTCGACGTAACATCCCTTAACCCCTCCACTGCCAATGGTGTGAACGAAGCCAATATTGCCCTTTTTAACGATCCCAATGGCTATAATTGGGCCTTGGGAGACGGCGCCATTTCGGATCCTCAGGATCTCACTGGTCCGGTTCTTAGCTGCGCGGGGTGTACCACAGCCTCACTCGGGTCTCTCTATGGGTCGACATACCTTGATACATCGAATGGAACGGTCAATAGCATCCAATATACCGATAACCTTCCTGTCGGCTATTATGGAAATAATGGCTTTAATCCTCAAGTTAGCCCCATCTTCTTTGTGGCCACCAATGCCTTCTCTTTTACAACAGGTTCGATCGCCCTTGGAGCC
>DAIBSV010000126.1 GCA_027415455.1 Nitrospirota bacterium
CCCGCACGATGCCGGCATTGTTCACAAGAATATCAACCCTACCCCAGCGATGCAACACTTCGTCTACGGCCGCCTCGATCGAGGCTGGATCGCTCAGGTCGAGGACGACAGCCTCTCCCAGATTGCCTCCGGGTAGGCCCCGAATCTTGTCCAGGAGGGCCGGGGCCCCGGTCCTGCAGCCAAAGGCCACCCGAACCCCGGCCGCGAGAAGCGAGGATGCGATCGCCCACCCGATACCCCGGTTGGCCCCGGTCACCAGCGCCACCTGCTCGGACAAGGGCCGGATCTCCTCTTTTTCCTTCATGTGCGATCCTCCTTCCGGTCGGTCGATTCCCAGATAATTTTTTCTCTGGGTTCCACGGCCTTCTCGATTCGCTTACCCAATCCCGTCAGGACAGATCCTGGACCTACCTCGACAAATCGAGTCACACCGTCCTCGAGGAGTCCCGCCACAGAGCGTCGCCATTCGACGGGACTTTCCATCTGCCTCACAAGGAGGTTCCGTATTTCTCCGGAGGCCTCTCCCGCCTTCAATGGTCTGGCGGTGACATTGGGAACGACAGGAATAGAAAGGGAAGACAGGGTCACCTGGGACAGAAGATCCTTCATCGACAATGCCGCCCGATGCATAAGGGAGGTATGGGATGGAACGGAGACCGGAAGGGTCAGCACCTTACGCACCCCCGCCTCCTTCAGAAGATCGATCGCCCGGAGAACCTTCGAGCGTGATCCTGCGATCACGCACTGGCCCGGACAATTGTCATTGGCCACGGAAACCACCCCTTCTCCGTCTCCAATGGCGCGTGCCAGAATTTCCTCGACCTGCTCCCTGTCGGGCCCCAGAACGGCCGCCATCAACCCCTCTCCCTCGGGAACGGCCTCCTGCATGAATCGTCCCCGCTTGTGCACCAATTGGACAGCGTCTTCAAAGGACAGGGCCCCGGCTGCGACCAATGCCGAGTATTCACCCAGGCTGTGCCCAAGAACGACATCGGGGGCAAGGATCTCCCGAATCCGTCCGAGAGCCAGCACGCTTGCCACAAGAATGGCCGGCTGGGTCCAGAAGGTCTGATCCAGGGACCCGTGAGGGTCGTTTCGGGAAATAGAAAGGAGGTCCGCCCCGAGTATATCGCTCGCCTGGGCAATCCGGTGTTTTTCTTCGGGCCGGTCAAATCCATCGAGAAGTCCGGGATACTGGGATCCCTGTCCTGGAAACTGGAAGGCGATTTTCATGAGCGGCTCCGTTTCTGTGTTTCGGCTTCCCACGTCAGAAGGCCCGACCCCCAGGTGACACCCGCTCCGAAAGCCGTAAGGAGAACCCGACTTCCCTCGGAAATCCTGCCTGAGCGCACGGCTTCGTCGAGGGCGACGGGGACGGAGGCGGCCGAGGTGTTCCCGTAGCGGTCGATATTGACCATGACCTTCTCCGGGGGAAGGCCTAGCCGGGTGGCCAGGGCATCGATGATCCTTATATTGGCCTGGTGGGGGACGAGGAGATCGATCTCGGAAGGGGACACCCCGGAGGAGGAAAGAACCTCCATGACCGATTCCTGAAGAGAGCGGACGGCCATCTTGAAGGTCTCACCTCCCTTCATCCGGATAAAGGGGGAAGATTCTTCTCCGGATCTGCGGCTTCCGCCCCCCGGGACATGGATCATGTCCCAGTATCGGCCGTCAGCCCTCAGACGAAAGGTTTCGAGTCCCTTGGACGCAGCCTCGGAGGCCTCGACGACCACCGCTCCTGCCCCATCCCCGAAAAGGATGCATGTCCCTCGGTCCGACCAGTCCAGCGCCCGGCTCATGACTTCGGAGCCGATCACAAGAAGTCGGCGGGCCGCACGGGATTCGATCATGCTTTTGGCCACGCTCATGGCGTAGACAAACCCCGAACAGACGGCGTTCAGATCGAAGGCAAAGGCCTTGTCCGCCCCGAGTCGCGCCTGGACAAGGCAAGCTGTGGATGGAAACAGAAGGTCGGGTGTGGCCGTTGCAAGCAGAATTCCGTCGAGAGAGACGGCCTCGAGACCGGCCGACTCGAGGGCCTTCAGACCCGCGGAAACGGCGAGATCGCTTGTCGCTTCCTCGGGGGCCGCGATACGTCTTTCCCTGATTCCGGTTCTTTCCCGGATCCACGCATCGCTGGTCTCGAGATAGGCGGCGAACTCGTCATTGGTCATGATCCGGGCAGGAGCGTAGGAGCCGGTTCCCGTAATGACACCCACCGGTCCCCTCACGAGCCGGATTCCCCGGAAAGCATTTGGGAGATATCGAGTGCGATCGTCCGGGTCAGGCCCGACTTGGCCAGACGATCCGCCATGCCCATCGCATTGGAAATGGCAAGGCTGTTGGAACGCCCGTGGGAAATGACGAACAGCCCGTCGACGCCCAAAAGAGGGGCACCGCCATACTCGGCGTAATCAAGCCTTTTTTTCATGCGCGAAAGGGATGGCCGGAGGAGAAGGCCTCCGATTTTGGACCTGAGATTTTCTTTGGCGGCCTCGCGCATCATTCCAAGAATGGTCTGAGCGAGCCCTTCGGCTTCCTTGAGGACCACATTTCCGACAAAGCCGTCGCAGACCACGACGTCGGCCTCCCCCGAGAAGATGTCACGGGACTCGATCGGTCCGGCAAACCAGGGCTCCTTGCTGGCGCGAAGGCTTTCGATGGTCTTCTGGACCAGTTCGTTGCCTTTGGATTCTTCCTCGCCATTCGAAAGGACGCAGACCCGAGGATCCTTTTTCGAAAAAAGATGGCGGGCCAGGACCCGCCCCATGTGGGCAAATGAAACAAGATGGGATGGTTTGCAGTCGACATTGGCCCCTCCATCCACAAGGATGAAGTGCCCTGTCAGGGAAGGAAGAATCGTTCCGATCGCCGGGCGTTCAACGCCATCAAGACGTCCAAGGACCCACATCGCCGAGGCAAGCGATGCCCCGGAATGGCCGGCAGAAACCACACCATCCACCTCCCCCCTTTTGACGAGTTCGGTTGCCATCCAGACGGTGGAGCCCCGGCGTCTTCTCACGTCGGAGGCTTTTTCCGTCATGGCAATCACGTCCTTCGCATCAACGAAATCGAAAGGAGCGGAGAGAGAAAGGGCACGTATCCTCTCTTCGAGGAGCTTTTTGTCGCCCACAAGAACAGGGTGGGTTCCGAAGGTCCTGTAGGCCAAATCTGCGCCTGAAATCAGCGGATCTGGACCAAAGTCCCCTCCCATGGCGTCCAGAGCGATTTTCATGGGCGAATTCGGATTTTCCTCAGCCGTTCTTGACGCGGAGAACGGGGCGCGCGTTGTAGGTCCCGCAGGAGAGGCAGGCGTAATGCGGTTGCTTTGGTTCACCGCAGGAAGGGCATTTCACGATCGCTCCCAAGGTGAGCTTCTTGTGGGTGCGTCGCTTGTCCCGTCTCGAACGGGAAATCTTGGTTTTTGGATGTGCCACGAAAGAACTCCTTCATAATTTTAAGAGTTGTTGCCGGGAGCACGTCTCCATGCTCCCTCGAAGAGGGTCAAAACACCTTCATCGCCGGACTCCGCGTCCCTCATCCCTCCGTGGGACAGGTGCAGAGGCCCGTGTTCCTGTTTTCTCCGCATTCGGGACAAAGCCCCCTGCAATCCTCGTGACAAAGAGGATAAAAAGGAAGGTCTGTCAGAACCAACTCCCTGACCCAGGGGGCGAGATCCACCCACCCATCCCTTCCGTAACGCTCGAGCTCCTCCGCAGTCGACCCCTTCTCATGAAAGAAGAGGGTCCTCTCACCGACCTCTCCCTTCCTGGTAAAGGTCTCGAGACAGCGCACGCAGGAGAGGGTCGTTTGATAATCGACAGTCACATCGACCATCACGTCGGTTCCCTCACGCCCGAGGGATCCCGAAATTCGGCCTTTCATCTCCTTGAACTCGGCTTCCGTTTCAGGAACGAGAAAAACACCAGGAGTGGCGCCTATCTCCTCCGAAAGAGACAAGTCAAGAACCATGGGTTCAGAAACCCGAAGATCGGGTATTTTGTCGATATGATATTTAAGCATCACAAAAACATGATTTTATCGGTCAAGAATCAATGTGTCAACCATGGACCCCGGCCGCCCGAGAAAGTCTCCGATCCATTCCTGAAGTCCTGGAACCGGAACAACATGGCGCTCTCCGGATTTTCTGACCTTGATCTCAACCCGGTCATCCCGGAGATTTTTCTCCCCCAGGATGATCTGGAGTGGAAATCCGCAGAGATCGGCATCGGCAAACTTCACCCCAGGCCTTGCCTCCCTGTCGTCGACGAGGACATCCCCGGGAAAGCGTTCCTCGATGATGGCGGCGATTCGCTCGCCCTTGGCGGTCAGCCCGGAATCCTTCCCGCCGAGCGGAAGGACGCAGACGGTCCAGGGCGCCATTGCCAATGGCCAGATGATGCCGCTTTCGTCATGGGATTGTTCGATCGCCGCGGCCAGGAGCCGACTCACTCCGATGCCGTAGCATCCCATGTGATAAAGGGTCTCCCGACCATCCGGATCAAGAAAGGCTGCCCCCATCGGTTCGCTGTAACGGGCCCCGAGATCGAACACATGGCCGACCTCGATCGCGGTGGTCCGCTCGACCGGTGTCTGGCAGATCGGACAATGGGTCGCCGCACCGGCCAGTTCGACATTCGATGCCCAGGAACAAGAGGGGCAGTATACGACCGTGTCCTCCCCTGATGGAGCCAAAACCATGAATTCGTGGGACGAGGAGCCGCCAATCATTCCCGTATCGGCTTCCACCATCCGGACCGTCAGACCAAGTCTTGAAAAAACCCGGAAGTAGGCCTCCTGCATCACGCGGTAGCAGGCACTTCCTTCCTCGGAGGACCGGGCGAAGGAATAGGCATCCTTCATGACGAATTCGCGGCCGCGCATCAATCCGAAACGAGGGCGCATCTCATCCCTGAATTTGGTCTGAATCTGGAACAGGGTGACGGGAAGCTGTCGATAGCTCCGAAGAAGGCCCCGGGCCAGGTCGGTCACCACCTCTTCGTGAGTGGGGCCGAGGGCAAAGGAGCGTTCGTGACGGTCCTGGATCCGGAAGAGTTCCTTCCCGTATTTTTCCCAACGCTCGGTCGCCTGCCAGAGCTCTGAAGGCTGAAGGGCGGGCATCAGAACTTCAAAGGCCCCCGCCCTCTCCATTTCCTCCCGGACGATCGCTTCAACCTTCCGAAGCGATCGAGCCCCCAAGGGAAGAAAGTCATACAGCCCACCGGCCACCTTCTTGACATAGCCTCCCCGAAGCATCAGCCGGTGGCTCACAACCTCAGCCTCGGCCGGCTCCTCATGGAAGGTGACATACGGAAGACGTGTCGTTCTCACGCGTTCTCCGCCGACAGGGCACGGTCTGGAGCCATAGGCAATTCAACCCGGCGACCATCTTCCG
>DAIBSV010000127.1 GCA_027415455.1 Nitrospirota bacterium
TGGGGAGATTGACCCTTGCGAAGGATTTGGGCTTGCCACTGGTAGGGTCCACGCTCACGGATCGTCGCCATAATTTCCTCCGGAAAAGGGGTTCCGAAAGCCTCACAATAGCGCAATTATGGCAAAAACTTTTTTATGACAATGAATTTTCAAGATTGGCTTAAACATTGGAGCCGGCGGTCGGGATTGAACCGACGACCTGTCGATTACGAATCGACTGCACTACCACTGTGCTACGCCGGCCTGATTGAAGAAAGACAAATGAGGATCATAGCGAAAGTCGCAGGGAGAGGCAACCCCCCTCCCCCCCCCCAACTTTTTCGAAATCAGTTTTTCTTTGGAAGATCCCCGTTCCAGGGAGTCATTTTTCCATCAAGGATCCCGACTTTGTCCCGACTTGTTTCGTATCCATCCTTGTGAACCTTCAGGAGGTGAACCCCCGGAGTGAGGTCGAGCGCAAGGGGGGTCACTCCATAATAGATTCCATCGACATAGACGCGGGCCCCTTGAGGCTTCGAAATAATCTCAAGGCGTCCTTTGCCGGAAGGGATCACTCCGGCAGACTTGCCCTCCGGCGTCTTGGGAACATCCGCCATGAACCCTGCCGAAAGCACCTGCACCGATCCGGGATCCCTTTTGTTGATCTTGGGCAGGATCCGATCGACCGATTGAAGAACCACGTTCTGCAAGGCGTCCTGGAGGCGTATCGCGGCAAAGTCAGTCGGGGCCTTCTTGGAGACCTTCCGGTCGTAGGTGTCATGGTGGAGGGTGTTCCCCCAAATGATGCGCCCGGTCTGACTGTCGAGATAGTAGAGCTCGACCCGCACCTGCGTTGTAACCGCGAGGGATGTGAAGTTTCCGCTGGCCAGTCCGCTGAGACCACCCGATCTCAGAAGAAATTCATAGTTCTGGAGCTTTCCGATGACAAAAACATTGACCTCCGGATAAAGGGTCCTCAAGGATCGGACCCAGGAGTTTGTGGAAAAGGAAAAATTATCCGGAGGCGTTTTGATCCAGACCGCCTTAAGCCCGAGATACCGGTAGGTGTCGACAAAGGCCTTCGTCACCTGATCCGGCACGTTGGCATTGGTATGGTAGGTGTTCGACCCCCACCCGATCAAGGTTTTGTCCCCCATCATCTGCTTGGCAACCCGCAGATCTTCGAAGGTCACAAAACCGAAGGTGATATTGGAGCGATATTGGTTTGGCCGGGTCTCCCCGGCGTTTGGATTATAGTTGAGCTCAATGGGTTTCGGTGCGCACCCCGACAGGGAAAAAGAGGTCAGTACAGCAAAAAAAAGCAAGATTTGAGCGATGGATCTCTTGTTCAAGGAGTCCTCCCTGATTGGGGCTGGGTTCCGGAATTCACAGACGTTTGGCCAGGAGAAGTCGATGAAGGCTGGCCCGTTTCGGGAACGAGGGGAACGACACTCCCCGGCGAGGTTCCCGGTAATGTTTTGTGAGAGGAAGAAGGCGCCCCTTTCATCCCTGTCCCCTGCCCGGTTTGCGTGGGAACCCCCTTCGTGAGGAGCGGCTTGGAGGAGCCTTTAAGCGGACGCAGGCTCATGCGGTTCAGTCGCCGATGAAGGACGGGGTCAGAGGTAGGACCGGCAAGACCAAGCCTTTTTCCGTTCAGGAATAGAACCAATCCGTTCCCGTACTCGGTGGAAAAGGTCATGAAATTTTTTCCATTTAGCGTTCGACTTTCCCCAGGTTTCAGATGAAAACGTCGCACCGTTCCGTCATCGATTGAAATGACCACCCATGTGTTCTTGATGGCGACCATTTTCAGGGTCAGGCCTCCCCTCTCGATCCCAAGGGAGCCCGGCAGGGATCCGGGATGATCGACGAGTCCTGTCCGATCTGCTTGATCAGTCCGGACAGTGCTCGTGGGAGATGTCGACTGATGACTTCTGGCCTGATCCATCCCGGTCGAACTGGAGAGATCTCCCCTCCCCCCGGCGGGCGTTCCTGACCCGGAGGTCAGGGGAGAAACGGGGGGACGAGGGGCCGGAAGCGGTGCGATCGACACCTTCGAGCCTTTCCCTGAAACCGACTTATGCTGGTGCATCGCGTAGCGGACTCCCAGAATGGCCACCACGGACAGGGCAAACAACGCCACTCCCCACAGTTTGAAGTTCAATGTCCCGCCCGTCTGAATTCCATGGATTCCTGGGGAATGGCTCAGAGAGGTCACATCACTGGGATCCGGTTTGACTGTCGCATTCCACTCGGCCTGAAATTTCCGGCTTATAGCCTCGGAATCCAACCCCAAAAGTTCGGCGTAAACCTTCACATGCCCCTTTGCATAGACCATGCTGGGATACTGGGGCCAGCCCCCCTGCTCGATGACAAGGACCCATCCCGGGCTGATGTGGGTAATGCGGTCAACATCGTCGATCGTCAATCCCTTTTCGATCCGCGCCTTCTCCAGAGTCTTTCCGACCGTTTCGGGGGATTCGGTTGCGGGCTTGGATTCCTCGGGCTGGCTTTCTCTCTCTACAGATTCAGACATCAGAGTCCCTTCTTTCAGATCATGGAGCCCATTATCGGTGGTCACTTGCCTCCGGCCTGATTCTGGCTCCCTTTTTTGCCTCCAGAAGCCGCTGCCGTTGGGAGGTCCTTTGGAAGAACCAGAAGATAACGCCGGGCCTTGATGCCGATCTTTGAATTCGGGTCGAGACGGACAGCCTCTTTGAACGCCCGGGATGCCTTTTCCTGATTGTCGAGCTTCAGGTAGGCGCGGCCAAGCTCATAATATCCTGCCGAGAAGTCGGGCGCTGCCCTGATGGCCGCGGAAAAGTCCTGCAGGGCCTTTTCGTAGGCTCCTTCCGACATGTGCACCTTTCCAAGCCAGTAATGAGCCGGGAGAAAGTGGTCGTTTCGCAGAAGCGCCTTTGAGAAGTATTCCTTAGCTTTCTCAAACTTTCCCATTTGCATGTAGGTTTTCCCGATGTTCACCAGAGGATAGTAGGGAGTGCGGTTGAGGGTGTTTTTGAGGGCCTTCCGGAAATAGTCCAGTGCCTCCCGATACTCCTTCTGCTCAAGCGCGATCTCTCCCAAATAATTGTAGGTGGAGGAACGGTCCGGATTGTTTCTGAGGGCTTTCCGGAGCTCCTTCTTCGCATCTTCCAGGTCATGCATGAGGTAGTACACATGGCCCAGGGAATAATGCACCTTGGGAATGGCCGGATCCAGATGGTTGGCGTACTCAAACTCCCAGTAGGCGTCCTGAAGTTTCTGTTCCTTGAGCTTCCGGAGCCCGGCATTGTAATGCTCGATGGCCAGATGGTGGTTTTTGGGGGAAACGCTCCCATGACAGCCTGACAGAAGAATCGCGAACACCACCGGGGAGAATGGGCGACAGAAGAGTCTCCATCGCTCGGACAATTCAGAGCCTCCGTTCCTCGTAATCGATCCGTCTGAATCCTGTCAGATCTCCGAATTCCCTGATTCTCGAGGAAATCTCCCCGAGGGAAAGGGCCCGGGTACCGGCAACCCCGAAATCCGAGACGCAGAAGGAGGCCATCACCGATCCGATGATCGAGGACTGCTTCAGGAATTCGGGACTGTGGTGCCCATGGACGGTCAGATACCCGAGAAGCCCCCCCGCAAAGGAGTCCCCTGCGCCGGTCGGATCCTTGACCACTTCGAGCGGCATGGCCGGAGAGGCGAAGACGCCCCCTTCGTAGAAAACCAGCGCGCCATGCTCTCCCTTCTTTAGAACCACGATCGACGGACCGAGGGCCCGGATCGCCCGGGCGGCGAGGACGAGATTGAACTCGCCTGTCAGCATGCGGGCTTCGGATTCGTTGATGGTCAGGAGATCGATCCTCCGGAGGACCCGAAGCAGGGCGTCCTTTTTTGATTCAATCCAGTAGTTCATCGTGTCCAGGGCCACCAGGCGCGGACGGACGGGCAGGGAGTCGAGGATCTTCCCCTGAATCTCCGGATCGATATTTGCGAGAAAAAGGGTTTCCGGGTTGGGGTAATGCTCCGCCACGCGGGGGTTGAAGGAGAGCAGGCAGTTCAGGCGAGTGTCACGGGTGATCGCCGTGTTGAGATCATAGGTGTACTCTCCCGTCCAGGCAAAGGTCTCTTCTGCACTCCGGTCGATGCCCCGGAAGTCGATTCCCCGGTTTTCGAGGATCCTGAATCCCTCCTCCGGGTAGTCCTTCCCCACGACCGCCACCACTCCGACGGATGTCCAGTAGGAGGCGGCGACGCCCCCGTAAAAGGCCGATCCTCCGAGGGCCCTTTGCACGGATCCGAAGGGGGTCGTCACATCGTCGAGGGCGACGGTCCCCACAATGACAAGCTTCGGCATCACGGTCTCCCCCCCTCTTCCGCCTTCAGGATCCCGAGAAACGCGAGCTTATTCCGCGTGGCTGCCGGAATGCTGTCGGGATGGGTGACCAGCGCCGTTTTCGGGGCCTCCTGGCATTTGCACCCGCCGGCGGGGCCGACCGTTTCCAACGCCCTTTCCAGGATCCGGTTCGCCGTCGACACGTTCTTTTCCATGACGGCCAGGACATCGGCCACCGTCACGGCATCATGGTCCGGATGCCAGCAGTCAAAATCCGTCGACAGGGCCAGGGTGGCATAGCAAAGGCCGGCTTCGCGTGCAAGACGGGCCTCGGTCACGTTGGTCATCCCGATGACGTCGGCATTGAACTGACGGTAAAGGAAGGATTCAGCCTGGGTCGAAAATGCCGGACCTTCCATGCAGAGGTAGGTCCCCTTCCCATGGTGCCGGGCCTTGACGCTCCGACAGGCCTCCACCAGCGTTTTTGCCAAGTCGGGACAAATCGGATGGGCAAATCCCGTATGGCCGACTGCCCCCTGGCCGTAGAAGGTCGAGGGACGCCCCTTGGTCCAGTCGATGAACTGGTCCACCACGACCATGTCTCCCGGAACGATGGACTCCTTCAGGGACCCGACGGCCGACACGGACAGGATCCTTCGCACCCCAAGGGCCACGAACCCTGCAATATTGGCCCTGTAGTTGATCTCTCCCGGAAGATAGCGATGGCCGGCCCCATGGCGGGAGAGGAAGGCCACGGGAATCTCGCCGATCATCCCGACCATGTAAGGGTCGGATGGCTGACCCCAGGGAGTTTCCACGACGGTCGGACGAAGGTCGGAGAGCCCTTTCAAATGATACAGCCCCGATCCCCCGATGATGCCGATTCTCTCCTTGTTCGACCTCTTCACTGACACTGCATTTCTCGCGGGTGTGGATCTTTTGATTCCCTGGGACATATGGCGAGGCTCTCCTTCCCTGATTCCATCGATAGTGTCAGCAGCAATTTTTTCCGATCGTACCATAATTTGGGAAAAGCTCCAAGGGATCGTCGTTCCCGCACCGGGAGCGACCCACCGGATC
>DAIBSV010000128.1 GCA_027415455.1 Nitrospirota bacterium
TTCCGGCAAAATAGCTGGGGGACCAGAGTGCCCGGCCCCAAAGCTTCTTGCGAATTTCCGGATATTTTTTTCTCCGGATCAGACGGCTCGAAACGCCTTTCAGGCTGTTCACCAAGGCAGAAACCGCCACCTTTGGGGGGTAGTGTATCAAGAGATGGACATGGTCGTCCTCGCCGTCGAATTCCACCAGCTCCGCCTCGAAATCGGCACAGACGCTGGCGAAGATCGTACGCAGATCGTCAAGAGTGGTTTTACTGAACACCTCGCGACGATATTTTGTGACAAAGACCAAGTGAACATGCATCTTGAAAACGCAATGTCTTCCATGTCTGAGTTCGGTTGACTTTTCCATGAGGCCAATTATAATTTCTGGCATGAAAACAATTCAAGCGTTCAAATTCCGTCTCGTCCCGACTCTCGATCAGGAGATTCTCCTGTCCCGCCATGCGGGGTGTGTCCGATTCGTCTGGAACAAGGCCCTCGACCTCCAGACGAGGCGGCTCCAAGCCGGGATCCCGCTCCTGTCCTACGGGGACCTGGCCAAGCTCCTGACCCTGTGGCGGTCGAGCGAGGAGTACGGCTTCCTGGCCCTGGGACCGGTCCACCCCCAGCAGCAGGCATTGAAGAACCTCGACCGGGCCCTTTGGGAAGCCCTGGACAGGAAAAATCCCAAGAGATTCCCCCGGTTCAAGAGGAAGGGAGAGGGAGACTCCCTTCGCTATCCCGATCCCCTCCAGGTGAAGCTCGACCTCGCGACCCGGGATCCGGAGGGAAGAAATCTCCTTCCCCGGATCTTCCTCCCGAAGGTGGGATGGGTCAAGGTCCGGGTCTCCCGGCAGATCGAAGGCGATCTCCGAAACGCCACCGTGACCCGAAAGGCGGGACGGTGGGCCGTCTCCCTGCAAACCGAGGAGGACGTTCCGGAGCCGGAAGTCCGGACCCGCCCCGAGGTTGGTGTAGATCTCGGTGTCGCGTCTTTTGCCACGACATCGTCCGGTGTCCGGATCCACCCGACTCCCGAGCTGGTCGGGGCGATGAAGGCCGCTGAAAAGAAGCTCGTCTGGGAGCAGCGCAAGCTCTCCCGGAAATACCGCAAGGGACCGAAGAGCCGCAACTACCGGAAGCAAAAGATCCACGTGGCGCGCGCCCACGAACGGGTGTCGAACATGCGTCTGGATTTTCTCCACAAGGCCTCGACTTCGATCGGCGAAACCCATATATGGTCCCTCCCCCGATTGCAAGAGGGTAATCCACTCAGAAAGATGGTCGTTGCGTACATATATCCGGCCTGTTTGTGGAAGCATGTGCTTCCGGGCCTCGATGAAACATTCGCGCACTCTCTCCTGATCAAGTTTGCGGCTTCAAGAGCCTTTGGGTTAGCCAGGGTTTGAGAGTGCCGGTTCGACCGGTCCGTCATCGTGGGTTTTGCCCCTCTACGCATTCTGGTGGTGGGTAGGCTCTATAGGATCCTTTCGGTTGCGGTCATCCGATTGAATACCACTACAGCGGCTTTTTGGTTCCCCCACCCTCGGCAGGGGGCAGCCAGACCCTGGCAGGAACGTCGATTGGATCGACTTGAGTCAATAAGAGGGGAGCTGTATGGGGTCAAATGGACGAAGATTTCGGTAAAACCCTCCCCTTCCGGGGAATTTCCGAAGGGGATCTTGCCGAAAAAAGGGCAGGAAGGCGCAATAAGGACGGTCCTCTGGTGTCGCCCCGTATCGGACGTGAAAACGGGGAATGGGGAAGAGCCGATTGGGGGGGGAGGACGGTCAGATCAGCCGGTGTCGAGCTCGAACCCGAGCGTTTGGAGTGTGGCACGGGTTCTCTTCTTGTGGGACCGGGCGGCGACCTCGTTTCTCCGGATGTAGTAGATCACGATGCTGATCGCGCCTGTCTTGTCGAGCATCGGGGCAAAGAGCGCGGCGGCCGTGAGTTGTTGGGCCAGGGAAAAGGTAAGCCCCTTTTTTTTTCTCCGAGTTTCCGCCGGACGGTCGTGATGAAGAGATGGGCCAGAAAGACATAGAGCATGTGACGATTCCAGGCGCGCCACGAGCGATGCTCGTAGTGGCTCATGCCGAGGTAGGACTTGTCTTCGAGAAAGCACTGCTCGATGGACCAGCGAAGTGTCGAGACGAATCCGAACGTTTCGAGAGAGGTCGTCTCCGGAGCGTTCGAGAAAGCGAACTTCATCTCCCCGTCGGGGGTTTTGAGGAGGACGAGCCATTCGGTCCTGGACTGTGCCCCCTCCGTGTCGGGGACGGGATAGACGCGCAGGGCACAGATAAAGGCCCCCAGAGGGCCCTTGGATCCTTCCTTGAGGACCAGCGGCGTGAAGGAGGCGGTCTTTGCGATCTCGGCCACGGTTTTTGGCTTTTCGGTGAGACGGAGTCGGGTGGGGGCGGCCCCCTTGGCGCTTTTCCGTTCCGGAACCTTCCAGACGGGCGGCTCCAGGAGAACGCGGGTATTGCCTTTGATCGCGGCAAAGTACCAGAGATCCGGGGGCAGAGCGTTCAGAAAAGCCCGGTTGGAGCCGTAGGCCGAGTCGAAGCCGATCCACCGGGCGGGGAAGCGTCCCTCCTTGCGGAGGACGTCGATCATCTCGGCCGCGATCTCGGGCTTGGTTTTGAAGACGAGATCTTTGGGAACGCCGGTCTTCGTGCGACGTTCGGCAAACTCCTCCGTCTCGGAGAACCACTCCTCCGGCATATAGAGCCGGGAATCGAGGAGACCGTGACCCCGGGGGCCGGCATAGCCGACGAAGACGCCCGACTGGCAGTTTTCGACCTTCCCGAGACGGCCGCAGTACTGGCGGGCCACGCCGACCGACTCCTTCCCCTTTTTGACGAAGGAGCTGTCGTCCACGGTGGTCATCGACAGGGCGATCTCCTCCGGAGTCACGGAAGCGATCTCCCGGGCCAGCTGTTCCTTGTAGAGATGGCGCATGGCGTCTTCGTCCCAGTCGCGCCCGGTCATGAGCCGCTGGAGGCTCCGGACGCCGACGTTCATCGCAAGGGCGATCGGCTCGACGCTCTTTCGCACGAGATTGCTGCACAGGCCGGCAAGATAGACGACGCCCAGAGCGCGGACCCGCTTGTCCCTGAAGACGCCCGAAAAGGTCTCGTGGAATCGGCACATCTCCTCGGCGATCCGGGAGACGTCCTCCGAGGTCAACGTCTCCTTGTCCGAAAGATTTTCGGGGTTCGGCTGCCATCCGGACAGGTCCGGACGCTCCGGCACCTGGGGCTCCTCCTTGCGGTCAAGTCCCACGACCGACCGGAAGGACGGGTCCAGCACCTGCACGTAGATCTCTTTGCTTTGTCCGTGGTAGTCGTAGCCGGTCTTGGTCTTGCCAAAGCCCGCCGTGCTGCCCAGGCAGAGGAAGCCGGCCGCCTTGTAGCTCGTGCCGGAAAAGCGCACGGGATCCACGAAGGTCTCCACGATCCAGGGACGGATCCCGAATCGCTCCTCCCAGTCCCCGGAGAGCCGGGCCAGGGCCTTGCCCAGGACGGCGGAGGCGAGATTTTTGACCTGGACTCCGGGAAAGATCAGAAAGCGGCTGTTGCAGACGATCCGGGAGAGATGGACCTTCCGCTCCTCCGAGCTCCATCCGATCCAGGAGTCCCGGGGAGCCAGCTTCAACGCCGGAGCCGAGAACGAAAGGGCCGCCACCGGGATGTGGCCAAGAAAGGCAAAGTACTTGATCTGATGACCGAAGAGCTTGCCAAAACCCAGATAGTGAAGCATGCGGACGAGGCGCTTCCAGAGGCCGTCTTCCTCCTCGTCACGGACCGGCCGGACCACCAGGGGCCCAAGGTCTCCCAGCTCTCCCGTCAGAACGGGAGCCTCGGGTACGATCTTTTCCTCCATTTCGAACAACCCTCCTCTGCGTACCGGTTGGGAAAAACGTGTTCCGGTGGCAGAATAGCAGGGTCAGGAAGGAAAGTCTAGTCTTTTTTTAGCCGCTGTAGTGATACTCGTGATGTTCGTTAAAACGAATCATGATTCCGTTGATCTTTTCGGTTACCGGTCGTCCCGTTTCGTATCCGGTAACGAATTCATCTGATTGCTTTCTTGCCGTTCATTCAGGCCGCCTGCTTGCTGTTGCGGCCTGTGGGATCGTACACCGCCTCGTTCTTCGTGAGAAGAACCCACAGCACGCGGGCGTTCTTGTTGGCCACGGCCACGGCGGCCCTGTTCTTCCCGCGGCGTTCGCAAAGGTCATAGATCCAAGCGTTCCGCCCCTTGAGTTCCCGATCTGACGAGGCCAGCATCATGACCGATCGGACAACCGCACGTCCTCCGTGGATCAGGAGCGTTCGAAGATAGGTGTTTCCCCGTTTGGAGATCCCCAGAAGTATGTTCTTCCCTCCGCTCGAGTGCTGTCGCGGCACCAGTCCGATGTAGGCGGCAAAATGGCGTCCGTTCTTGAAGCGGAAGGGATCTCCCACCATCGCAAGGAGGACGGTGGCGGTCATGATTCCCACCCCGGGAACGGTCATCAGCCGTTGGCAGATGGGGTTCTCCTTGGCGAAGGCCTCGATCTTCCGGTCGTACTCTTTCACCTTGTCGTAGAGTCCGGCAAGCTCAGTGGTCATGGTCCGGAGCGTCTCCTTGAGAAAGGGAGAGATCCGAGTGTCTTCCGGGTCGTTTAAAAGCTGATTCAGCTCTTGCTCAACCTTTTGTGCGGAGACCTTCAGAACAATCCCGTACTCAGCCAGGATCCCCCGGATGTGGTTGATCGTGGCCGTCCGGAACTCGATCAGAAGCTGTCGTCCCCGATACAGGCTCTGAAGATCTTGCGCTTCTTCCGTCTTGATAGGAACGGTCGGAATCGACGGACGGAGCGAGGCTTCGGCGATCGCGTGGGCGTCGTTCCAGTCGTTTTTGTTGGTCCGGACGAAGGGCTTTACGTACTGGGGCGGAATCAGGATCACCGTATGGCCCATGGCCTCGAACTTCCGTCCCCAGAAGCTTGCCGACCCCGCAGGCTTCCATCGCGATCCGGCAGGGAGGAATGTTCTGGAGGGTTGCGGCGAGATCCTTCCGGCTGACCTTCTTCTTCATGACGTCGTGCCCTTTTTCGTCGAGTCCGACAAGATGAAAAACCGTTTTTGCCAAGTCGATGCCGAGTGTCGTAATCTTCATGGTGGTTCCTCCTTCTTTTGACCCGTGATTGGTTTGGCTAACACACCCTACCAATCTTGGCCCTCTTGAGGCCGTTAGGGAAGAGGGAGGGACCATTTCATTAACTTTCTGAAGAAATCCCATTTTTCCCCAAAAATCCCCTCCGCGTAAATTCGTAAGGTGTTTTCATTTCAGGATTG
>DAIBSV010000129.1 GCA_027415455.1 Nitrospirota bacterium
GTAGGTCATGGTGGCGGAGTTCGCCGTCGCCGTCAGTGTTGCCGGAGTGATCGTGAGGGCCGTGGAATTTCCGGCGGTCTGGATCACCGTGTAGTCTTCCCAGTACGGGTGCGGCGAGTTCCCTAGCAGCACCGTCATAGCCACAGATCCCATCACGCCGTATTTTCCAACATTGCTCGATGACGTTGCGGTCGTCGACCATGAAACGGTCATACCGTCTCCCGCCAATGTCTGTCCACCCACCAAGCCGGTCACACTTCCAGACAGCGTTGGCACCGTCCCCCCGTAGGTCATGGTCGTGCTGTTTGCCGTCACCGTCAGGGTCGCCGGGGTGATTGTCCACGTCCCGGAGACCGCAGAAACCGAATCCACACTCGTCTGGGTTGTGGGTTGAGCGAATGTTCCGGTAACGGTGGGGGTGATCGTATAGGTACCTGCGTTGGGGCCTGCTGATGAAGTCGTGACAGTGATTCCGGATGGAAGGGTGTTTCCACCCATGGTATAAGTCGCGGTATAGTCCGGAGAAACGGCCGACCCGCTATAAACGGAGGTCCCGCTGTTTCCCTTCACGGTGGCGGTGGGGAGGTCTGAAACCAGGATGGGAGCCGAAATCTCCGAGGTGCCCCCATTGGGATACACGGTGCCGATCATCCATGTTCCCGGTGTTCCGAATCCGGTTCCATTCCAACCGGAGGCAAAACTCCAGCCAGAATAGGATCCGGCGTTGCCTAACTCGCCAGAATTGGTGCCTTCGGAAAGCCCCGTCGCGCTTCCACTACCCGATCCGATTCCTGACGCAGCGGAGATCGTACTGTTGTAATAAGTGTCCGTCACCGTGCCGGAGTTGTCCCCGACGACCCCCCCCACCCAGCTACTGCCGGAAACGCTCCCCGTGTTGTAGGAATACTCCACCGTACCGGAGCAGTTGTATCCTACAACCCCCCCCACGTCGCTGTGGCCGCTGACCTTCCCCGTGTTGTAGGAGGTTGTCACCGTGCCGGAAGAGTTGGCTCCGACGACCCCCCCCACGGCGTTGCCACCGCCGCTGACGTTCCCCGTGTTGTAGGAAGTCTTTAACGTGCCGGTGTTGTCTCCGACGACCCCCCCCCCACGGAGATACGGCCGCTGACGCTCCCCGTGTTGTAGGAGGTTTCCACCGTGCCATCGTTGACACCAACGACCCCCCCCACGTCGTTGCTGCTGGCATAGATCGTCCCGGACACCCCAAGGTTCTTGACGGTTCCCGTAGAACTCAGATAGCCGATAAAGCCCGCATCGCAGTTCGCTGAATAGGACTTTGTAGACGTTCCGATCGTATACCCGCTCACCACATACCCGTTCCCGTTGAAGGTCCCGGTGAACGCCGAGGAGGAACTTGTTCCCAAGGGAATCCAATTGTCGGGGGTGGATCCTCTTTCTTCAAGATCGATATTGCCCGTCAGGTTGATCGTGTCGGCGAGATACGAAGACTGATTTCTGTCAAGATATTCAAGCCCCGCCGCATCGCAAATATCGAGCGTTGTTCCGGACAGGATATAGTTTGGATCGATCCTGACGGTCCCTTTGGCACCATAAGAAGCCGAGACGTTGATCGGCTCAATGTTATTCAGCACCACCCCGCTGCCATTGATAAAGACCTGCCCCCCGTTGCCCCCGTTGGGCGCCGAGGCGTCCAGCACCGCCGTGGAGGCGAGCGTGGTCGTCCCGGTCCCCATCCCGCTCTGTAGGAGGATCGTTCCGGTCTTGCCGTTTGTGGTCTCCGCCGAGAGGATCCCCGAGTCGTCCACCAGCCCTCCCCCCGTGGTCGCCACCGACAGCGACGAGCCCTCCGTGGCACTGATCGGCGTCACGGTCGACCCCGCCGCGAGAAGGACCTCGCCTCCCGGCGCCGTGATCGTCCCGGTGTTGGTCACCGAGGATCCCACCAGGGCCACCGTCCCGTTGTCCGTCGCCGTCAGAACCCCTGCGTTGCTCACCGCTCCCGTGGGCTTGCCCCAGGGGGTTCCCGCACCGAAGGCCATCACCCCGGCGGCGGAGACCACTGATCCCGACCCGAAGATCAGTCCGTTCGGGTTCATGAAGTACAGGATCCCGTTGCTCGTCACCCTCCCGTCAATGGTGGATGGGGTCGTCCCGCCGATATAGTTCATCGAGACCGACGAGGACCCCGGCGTCTTGTAGACCACGCTCTGCCCGGATTTCACGGTGAAGGAGCCCCAGTCGAAGGTCGCCGAAGAGGTCGTCTGGGTGATCAGAAGCCGGCCCGTGCTGTACCCCAGGGTGGCCTGCCCCTTCGCCACCACGCCCCCGTGGGGAAGCGCCAGGGCGGCCTCCGGAAGCGTCGCCAGCGGGATCGACAGCGTAAGCGTCAGGGCCACGATCTTGTGGAAGAGGGAAAAACTCCGGAGCGTCCGGGTCCGTTTCATGAGACTCCTCCCGTCAAAAAAGAGCCAGGAGGATGGACCCCTCATGGCTTCACCTCCTGGCTGGAAAGGATCCCGTCCCCCGTCAGGTCGCCTCCCCCCGTCGAAACCACCGACAGCGAGGTCCCGCTGCCCGACGAGAGCGTGATCGAATCCTCGGAGGTGGATGACGGGCTCCCCCCGCTGTCGGAGGAGTTCTCGGAGATGGAGGTTCCCGGACCCGAAAGGGTCAGGGCGGCCGTCTGGGCCACCGGAGCAAAGTGAGTGCTGGTGATGCCTCCCGTCACCGTCAGCGCCGTGGCGTTGGCAGGGGAGTCCATCACAATAAAGTCATCTGCATTAGCTCCGTTGAGATAGACCAGAGGCCCCGGATTGATCGCATAGGAGCCCAAGGAAAATGTCGAACGCAACGGGGTTGTCCAGATGGCAGAAATGTTGGAACCTCCCGCTGTCTTTCCTATAAAGGTGCCAGAGAGAGGAGGAATGGCTTCCCCCAAGGAAATTGAAACCGGGTTGGCCGTGGCCGTCACCGACAGGGGTTTGATCGTCCCGCTGCCAGAGAGCGACATGGTCGGAATCTTATAATTCGACCATGAGAAGCCACTGCCGATCGTCAAAAAATCTTTGGTGTTTAAGGTAGCGGAAACCTCTATTCCCGCTCCAACGTTCGGGGAGGCGTAGGTTCCCACCCCTCCCGTGAAGGTTGCCCCCTGCCCGTTCACGAATCCAGAAAGTGTGGCAGACACATTGGCGGTCGTTAGCGTTAGCGTTCTCCTTCCATCGTAGACCTTGGTGGGGTTGAACAGGTTCCAGGAGAATCTCAAAGGAGCCGGGATGATCGTCAATGCCGTGGTGTTGCTGTTGGGCTGCGAGACACTGAAGTCCTTGGAAGTCGCTCCATTGATGTATGAGAACACGGGGTTGATGGCGTATGATCCCACCTTCGAGGACGATGTGGCAGTCGTCTTCCAAAAGGTGACAAGATTGGCGAGTCCCTCTGTCGACCCTGTTTTGGAGAGAGTTCCCGACAGGTTCGGGATCGGACCGCCGTAGGTCATAGAGACGCTGTTGGCCGTTGCTATCAGCGGCATGGGGTCGATCGTTCCGGTTCCGGAGAGCGTCATCGTTGGAAGTGCATAATTCGACCAGCTAAAGCCATTCCCGAACGTCGCGAAGTCGCCGGTTCCGAGCGTGGCCGAAACAGAGATTCCCGTTCCGGCGTTGGCCGTAGAATAACTTCCCGTGGCCCCGGTGTAGGTCGCCCCCTGTCCGTCAACGAATCCGGTGAGGGTGGCGGAGGAGTTCGTGGGAGTGAGTGTCGCCTCCGTTGTCCCGTCGTAGACCTTTGTCGGGTTCGAAAGGCTTCCGGTAAAACTCAGGATTGCCGGGTTGATCGTCCATACCCCCGGAATCACCGACACTGAACCCACACTCGTCTGAGTCGCCGGGGCAGAAAGGGAACCGGAAACGCTTACGACCGTATAAAGTCCCACAATAGATCCCGAAAAGGCATTTACGGTGATCCCTGAGGGAATGGCATCTCCCCCCATGGTGTAGGTCGTGGTATAGCCAGGGGAAACGGTCAATCCGTTATAGACGGAGTTGCCGCTGTTCCCCTTGATAGTGGCGGTCGGCAAATCGGCAACGAGCATGGGAGCGGTGGAGGTCGCCCCTGAAGCTCCAACCGTTCCTTCGAACCAAGGAGCATTTGTCGAGGTCGTCGTAAAATCCCCAGAAGATCTCCAATTGTTGAACGCACCGAGATTAGAAACGCCAGCGGTGGCCGAAGTCGTCACCGCGAAGTCTGATTGGCTGATTCCATTGTTGTTGCTGATTCCCGTTCCACTGGTCGTCCCCCCTCCAATGGCTCCGCTACCATAGGAGACGGAGGTGTTGTAATAGGTGTTCTGCACCGTGCCGTTATAGTTGTACCCGACGACCCCTCCCATGTCGTCTGTGCTGCTGCTATCGTTGACGTTCTCGATATTGTAAGAGGCTTTAACCGTCCCTTTATAGTTTTCTCCGACGACACCCCCAACGTAGTCATCGCTGCTGCCGCTGACACAAATGTTTCCAGTATTGTAGGAATATTCAACTTTTGCACTCGTACCCTCGTTTTTCCCGACGACTCCTCCTACAGCGTTATAGCTAAGTTTGCTATAACCGACAACATTCCCGATATTGTAGGAAGTTTCCACCGTGCCTCCGTGATTGCCCCCGACAATGCCCCCCACAAGCCGCGAACCACTAATGCACCATGTGTTGTAGGAAGTCTCCACCGTGCCGGAGTTGTCCCCGACGACCCCCCCCACATAGAATCCGCTGCCGCTAACGCTCCCCGTGTTGTAGGAAGACTCCACCGTGCCGCCGTTGTACCCGACGACCCCCCCCACGGAGCAGTAGCTTCCTCCGTTCACCGTTCCGGCGACACCGAGATTTTCAACCTTCCCCCCGGACCCCAGATAGCCGATAAACCCGGTCCCATTACTATTCGTGGCGGTGATCGTATATCCGCTGACCACATAGCCGTTCCCGTTGAAGGTCCCGGTGAACGCCGAGGAGGAACTTGTCCCCAGGGGAATCCAGTTGTCGGGGGTGGATCCGCTTTCAAGATCGATATTGCCCGTCAGGTTGATCGTGTCGGCGAGATAGCTGCTCTGGTTGCCATCGATTGTTTCAAGGCAGGCTGCGCTGTCCGTGTTGATCGTGGAGGGATCGATCGTCACCGTCCCCTTTGTTCCGAAGGGAGCCGCCACGTTGAGAGGCGCCACGTTGTCGAGGGTCACGGTGTTCCCGTTGACCGTGATCTTCCCCCCGTTGCCCCCGTTCGGGGCGGAAGCGTCCAGCACCGCCGTGGAGGCGAGCGTCACCGTCCCGGTCTCCATCCC
>DAIBSV010000012.1:0-1707 GCA_027415455.1 Nitrospirota bacterium
AAACAATATTGTCGCTATTCAATCATGACAATGACTTATCAGTTATGCAACAGCCTCGTCGGAGTGACGAGAATCTTTCCCTCGTATTTCCGGATGTTTCGGACATTCCGACCGAGAAAATCGAATCCCTCTGAGATGTACGGTGGGTGGTGGCTTGTTTTCCCTTAAGTGACTTTTACAGTCCTTCTGGCGAAGCTTCAATTCGTGTAAATAATATAATTTAGCTTATTCATTGTAAATGTGATAATGTGAAATAAGCAAGAATTGTCAGAATGTAGTATAAGGCTAGAGAGTGTAAAACTTAATGAAGATGAGTCTTTTTATATAAAATTTTACTGATTATGTCAATTGTATTGATAAGGATAAATTTTCATGAATATTCCAGAATTATCAGTTGTTATTCCAGTCTACAGCAGAGGGTTGGAGCTCGCTCATTCGATCGGATCTGTTTTGGCCCAAACCTACCAGAATTTTGAAATTGTTTTAGTCGACAATAATGCAAAAGATGTCGCCCGATCTACGGCCAAAAATTTTGTCAAACGATTTCCTGAAAAAATAAGATTGGTCAAGGAATCTGACCAAGGGGTTTGTTCAGCTAGGAATACAGGGATCTTAAAGAGTCGAGGCAGCTTTATTGCACTTCAGGATGAAGATGATCTAATGAAACCTAATAGACTTGAGGCTCAGATAAAAATTCTTAAAAAGAGGACTGATATCTCATTGGTGACATGTTTTTACGATATTATATCTCCAGATGGAAAATCTATAATTAAAAAAAATATTTATTCTCCAACTGTAAATGCAGAAAATTCATATGGAAAGATAGCTCAGGAAATTAGATCACTGTTCAGTAGCTATATGAATTCCGATATTTCCTCTACCTTTCATTTTCATATTCCCTCATCCTATATGTTTAGAAAGGAGGTTGCTATCAGAGCAGGTCTTTTTGATACTCGGTTTAACCCCCAATTTTTAGAAGATTATGAATTTCAGATTCGAATGTTTGCCGAAGGTCCCTTTTTTCAAGTTCAGGACTCCCTCTTTTCTTTCCGTGAAAATCCTCATAAGTTTGAAAGTGATTCTTCTCAAAAAACTCCTGAAAAGTATCAAGTCCATGAAAAATGGCACCTGAATGATCAAATATTTTTTATTTCTTTATGGAATAGATTTTCAAATATTTCAAAAAAAAATATCCCTATTTTGAAAAGAATCCGTGCCATTCTTCTTCGGAGCATAGGATCCCATGCAGTGCGATTTTCCGATGGGGGGAGTATTGCCGCAACTCTTTTTCTTAGATCTTGGCTGGCCAATCCCAAAGACATTGGCACGCTAAAACTTTACATAAAGACTTTTTTTCCAAAATCAAATTATCCACATCTTTTTTGGTTTGACAGATTTTCCAATGAATCTCTTGAGAAGCTTCCTAAAGGATTTTCACGAACTATTCTTCATAATGCAGCAGCTAAAAAAAGACTGGGCAAACCTTCCTGATCCTGCCATTCTTCCAGCGGAAACAGTATGTCGTTTACCGTAATGCATGAGGAGGGTTGTCGAAGAAAGAGAAAACGATCGAGGTCAAGTCTTCCGTACTGACGGGAGAGCTGGGATAACGTGGCCCCCCTTAGGATGCTTGCAAAAATAACTTGAACATTTATTAAGTTTTTCCCTGGGGATTTATCCGATAGTTCCATTCCCCATGAAAGGAAT
>DAIBSV010000012.1:1716-23013 GCA_027415455.1 Nitrospirota bacterium
AAATGTCCGGACCGGAATGCAACCATTAAAGACTGTTTTCCCTGAAAGAAGATCACCCAAGCTCTATCCAGACGGGGGCGTGGTCGGAGGGGCGTTCGTTTTTCCGGATGTGCCGGTCGATGGAGGCCTCCCGGATGGCGGGCCTGAGGGCGCGCGAGGTGAGGATGAGGTCGATTCTAAGCCCCATGTTCCGCCGGAACATCCCCTGCCGGTAGTCCCACCACGAAAAATGCCCTCCCTCCGGATGCAGGAGGCGGAAGGCGTCGTCGAAGTGGTCGTTCATGATGGCGGCCAGGGCGGCCCGTTCGTCGGGGGAGAGGAAGATCTGTCCGGCCAGGGCCGGATCCCACGCATCCCGGTCCTCGGGAGCGATATTGAAATCCCCCAGAACGACCATCCGGGAATGCCGGGTCCGCTCGATGTCGAGCAGGCGGGCGAGATGGGAGAGCCAGAGGAGCTTGTACCGGTACTTCTCCGTTCCCAGTTCCTGTCCGTTGGGGACGTAGACGTCGATCACCCGGAGATCGCCGACGGTGGCTCCGAGGAGCCGGCATTCCGGATCCTCCCAGCCGGGAAATCCCAGAAGGGGGTCGGTTGGCGGGATCCGGGAGAGGATCGCGACCCCGTTGTAGGTCGGCTGGCCGCGGAAAAGAATGTGGTATCCGGCCTTCCGAAAGGCCTCCTCCGGGAACCGGCTGTCGACGACCTTGGTTTCCTGAAGACAGAGGATCTCGGGAGAGCGCTCCGAAAGCCAGTCCAGGACCTGGGGAAGCCGCACCGGAAGAGAGTTGACGTTCCAAGTGGCGACTTTCACCGTCCCTCCTTCCGGCCTAGAAATGGGTGCGGTGGGTCTGCTGGTTGCCGAAGCCGTGCCACTTGAGCAGACTGGTGGCCGCGTCGACGGCCAGGTCCATGATCCCGAGTTCGGTCATCTTCTCCGAGAGCAGGAGGATGAAATCGATTCCAGTGCCCATGGGACCTCTTCCGTTCTGGGCGATCTTCACGACCTCCTGGGGGACGATCTTTCCGATGTAGTCGGGGTGGTTCCGGTCCGATATGAAAAAATAGGCCTCTTCGGCCGACTGGCTGTTGACGATGATGGTGCTTTCCCGGAGGAGGTAGTGGTCCCCGTAGCGTTTGGTGAGAGCGTCGAGAACCTCTTCCTCTTCCTCTTCGGGAACGAGATAGGCGATCCCGGTGCAGTCGCCGGCCGTTTCGAGTCCAAGGCCCGGGGAGGGTGCCTCGGGGGAGCCGTAGCGTTCGGTGACAAAATGGTTGAAGGCCCGGTGGTGCTCCTCGAGGAGCGCCTTCTGCCGGGACTGGAAATTGTAGGGGAAATCCCACATCAGCTGGTCATAGGTGAAAATCCAGGCCATTGTTCCTCCGGACGGCCCAGCCGGGCCTTGAAAGGGTTTGAAATCAGGGAGCGTCCTCGGGGCCCGATCCCGAATAGCTCTCGTCTGCATTGGGAAAACTCCCGGTTTCGACGGCGTGGCGGAATTCTGACAGCGCCCTTCCCGCCTCCTCCGCCCCGCGGGCGAACCGGCGGACGAAGCGGGGAAGACGGTCCTCGGGGGTCCATCCCAGAAGGTCGTGGATGACCAGCACCTGGCCGTCCGTGTGGGGACCGGCCCCGATTCCGATCACGGGAACGGAGACCTCCTCGGTGATCCGCTTTGCCAGATCCCCGGGGACCCCCTCCAGGACCAGGGCGAAGACCCCGGCTTCGGCAAGCGCTTTTGCGTCGGCCAGGATGGACTCTCCTTCGCCGGCGCGCCGGCCCTGGACCCGGTAGCCACCCATGGCGTGAACCCGCTGGGGAAGAAGCCCCACATGGCCCATGACGGGAATCATGGCGGAGACCAGGGCCCGGACGGTGGGGACGTAGTCCCTTCCCCCCTCGATCTTCACCGCCTGGGCGCCCCCTTCCTTGACGATCCGTCCGGCCTCCCGGATCGCGGTCTCCACCGAAGGCTGGTAGGAGAGAAACGGCATGTCGGTGACGAGAAGAGCCGCCCTCTCGAGTCCCCGGGCAACCATCCGGGTGTGGTAGACCATCTCCCCGGTCGTTACGGACAGAGTGCTTTCCCCCCCCTGAACCACCATCCCGAGGGAGTCTCCCACCAGGGCGATGTCGATGGCCGCCTCCCGGAGGAGGCGCCCGTGGAAGGCGTCGTAGGCGGTCACCATGGTGATCCGGGGGCCCGCGCCCTTGCGCTTCATCAGGGCGGGAATGGTCGCAACCCGGAATTCCTCCATCGTGACCTCAGAGCCCCGCCAGGTCGAGGATGGCCGGAATGTGCTCCTCGGCCCCGACGGTCATGATGTGCACCCCGTTGACGAGGGGGGAGACCGCGCGGATCGTCTCGGCGGCAATCCGGATCCCCTCCTCGATCCGCTCCTCGCGGGAGCAGGATTCGAGACGGTCGACGAGGGCGGGCGGGACCCGGATGCCCGGTACCTTTTCGTTCAGGTAGCGGGCCATGGCCGGGGACTTGAGGAGGATGACGCCGCAGACGACCGGAACGCCGAAGGGGCGCGCGAACTCCATGAAACGGTCCAGCCTGTCTACGTCGAAGACCACCTGGGTCTGGAAGAAGCGGGCCCCCGCGTCGAACTTCTCCTCGAACCGCTTTTTTTCGGTCGCCAGGTCGCCCTCGGGGGATGTGGCCGCACCGGGGAGGATGTCGGTCGGTCCGGAGAGATCCTTTCCGGCAAGATCGCTTCCCCCGTTCAAAAGGGTGATCGTCCGGATGAGTTCGGGCGAGGTGAGGTCGAAGACGGGTTTCGTTTCGGGATGGTCCCCGATTCCCGCCGGATCCCCCGACAGGCAGAGGACCTGGCGTATGCCGAGGGAGGACATGCCGATGATGTCGGACTGGAGGGCCAGGCGGTTCCGGTCCCGAAGGGTGAGCTGGACCACGGGATCGATCCCGATGCCCTTGAGGTGAAGCCCCATGGCGAAGGGGCACATCCGCATCACGGCGGTCTGGTTGTCGGTGACATTCATGCCGTGGATCCGGCCCTTGAGGGGAAGGAGCTTCCGGAGAAGGCCTTCGGTGTCTGTCCCCTTGGGCGGGGAGCATTCGGCGGTGATCAGGAATCGTCGTTCAGCCAGGGCCTGGCGAAAGGTCAAGGTTCTCTCCCCGTTACTGTGTGAGTCCGGTGTGGTTTCTGTAGGCGTCGATGGTATTGTCGAGAAGGGTGGCGATGGTCATGGGGCCGATCCCTCCGGGAACGGGGGTGATGGCTCCCGCGACCTGGCGTGCCTCTTCGAAGAGAACGTCTCCCTTGAGCTTGCCGTCGGCCCCCCGCGAGATCCCGACATCGATCACCGTGGCCCCGGGCTTGATGTAGTCCCCTCCGATCATCTCGGGGCGTCCGAGGGCCGCGACCAGAATGTCCGCCTGGCGCGCCTGGGCCGCGAGGTCCGGGGTCTTGCTGTGGCAGACCGTCACGGTGGCGTCGCGGTTTAAAAGGAGCAGGGCCATGGGCTTGCCCACGATCAGGCTGCGGCCGATCACGACGGCGTGCTTTCCGGAGATGGGAATGTTCGAGCGGTCGAGCAGGGTGATCACCCCCCGGGGGGTGCAGGCGACCAGTCCGGGTTCCCCGGCCACCAGGAGGCCCAGGTTGGCGGGATGGAATCCGTCCACGTCCTTGTCCGGAGCGATCCGGAGAAGGACCTTGTCCTTGGCCACGTGAGCGGGCAGGGGAAGCTGCACGAGAATGCCGTCGATGGCCGGATCGCGGTTGAAGGTGTCGATCGCATCGAGGATCGCATCGGTGGAGGTGTTGGCGGGAAGATTGATGTCCGGGGCATAGATTCCGACCCGGTGGCAGGCCTTCCTCTTGTTGGCGACGTAGGTGTGGCTCGCGGGATCGTTCCCCACGAGGATGACCGCGAGGCCCGGCGGCCGCCCGGCCTTTTTGGAAAGGGCCGCCACCTTCTCCGCCTGCTCTCCGTGAATCGTCGCCGCAAGGGCCTTGCCGTCCAGTATGACCGCCATCGATTGGCATCCTTTCGAATCTTTTGTTGTCGGGTGAAATGCCTGCTCAGGATAGCCCATCCCGTCCTCCCTGTTCAAGACGACCGCGAAGGAGATGGTCGCTACAGGGTGATGGATCCCGTTCAGGAAGTCACCCGGTCCGGCCTCCCGTCTCCGAGATCCCGCTCGAGAAGGGTGATCAGGGCGGTTTCCCGGGGATTCGGGGGTCTGCCTCTGCGCGTGAGGATCCCCAGATCCCGCGACTCGTCGAATTCCGGGATAAGAAGGGAGCGTACAAGGGAGGCGTGGGGGGATGCGGTGGAGAGAAGACGGACGGGAAGGATGGCGGATCCGAGGGTCATCGCCACTGCCGCCGCGATCGCTTCGAGGGTGTCGAGTTCGATCACGCGCGCGGGACGGATCGCCCGTTTTCTGAGGACCCTGTCGATCAGCAGACGTGTCGTCGATCCGAAGGGGGGAAGAATCAGGGTTTCCGCCGCCAGATCTGAAAGGGAAACCCCTTCCTGCAGGGCGAGGGGGGATTCGCTCGAAACGGCCGCCACGAAGGTGTCGGTCCAGAGGCGGATGCGCCGGAGGCCCTCCGCGCTTTCGGGGAGGGTGGCCACGGCCAGGTCGAGAGAGCCGTCGCGGACCCGCTCGACCATCGCCTCGGAGGATCCGCACAGGAAATCGAGCCTTACCTCCGGATGAGCCTGCCGGAAGGCCCTGACGGGAGCCGCAAGGCCTGTCGCCGTGACATAGTGGCTCCCTCCGAGGGAGAGGGAAAGCCGTTCCCGTTCCTCGACCTCCCTTACGCGCCGAAGGCCTTCCTCGACCGTCCGGAAAAGGATGCGGGACTCCTTCAGGAGCGCCTCTCCGGCCTCCGTCAGCCGCACGCCCCTTCCGAACCTCCGGAAGAGCGTGGCTCCCACCTCCCGGGAGAGAATCGCCATCTGGCGGGTCACCGCCGGCTGGGTCATGTGACGCTTCTCAGCCGCCCGATGCATGCTGCCCTCCTCCGCCACCGCCTGGAAGGTCCGGAGATAATCCAGATCGAGATCGAATTTGATCATTTTTCCCTATCTTTTAGAGAGAAAAGTTTCACTATACTTATTATTCTTTCTTCTCTAGACTTTGACAAGGGGAGAACGGCCGTCACCATCGACCGTGCCGCGAACATTCGGCCGCGACAGGAGAGGATCCATGGAAGAGAAGAAAGGAGGGCCGGCTGCACTTACCGGACGGACGGGAACGGGAGTCGTTCTGGTCCTTCTCTCCGCCACGGGATTTGCGGCCAAGGGCATTCTGGCAAAGATGGCCTACCAGGAGGGGGTCGATCCCTCCACAGTTCTTGATCTTCGTATGCTGTCGGTCCTTCCGGTCTACCTGGCCGGAGTCGCCTGGTTCGGCCGGATGCGGCCGGAGAGCCGGCCGGGGCCCGGACGGGCCGACTTCTGGAAGATCGTCCTTCTGGGGCTCCTGGGATTCGATTTCTCCGCCTGGCTGGACTTCGAAGGACTCTCTCTGATCGGGGCCGGACTCGAGCGCCTGGTCCTCTTTCTCTACCCCACCTTCGTGGTCTTCCTCTCCGCCCTTCTCGGCCGAAGACGGGTCGGCCTCCGGGAGATCCTCTCGTCGCTTCTGGCCTGGGCGGGGCTTTTCGTCGTCACGGCGGGAAATCCCCCGGGTGCAGCGGGGGAGCGCGAGGGTGTTCTCCTTGTGATCGGAAGCGGCCTCTTCTATGCCCTCTATCTCGTGGGGGTGGAGCGGGTCGTCCGGAGGGTCGACCCGCTCTATCTGACCTCCCTCGTGATGGTGGCGGCCACGCTGGCCCTCCTGCTCCAGTCCCTCGCAACGGGCCATTTCCGTCCGGCCACGGTGCACCGGCATGCCCTTTTCCTGATCGCGGCCATGGGAGTCTTTTCGACCGCGATTCCCACTTTTTTCATGACGATGGGAATCGCCGCCATCGGAGCCAGCCGGGCGGCGCTTCTCTCCTTCTTCGGTCCGGTGATCACCCTTTTGATGGCGGGGATGCTCCTGGGCGAGCGAATGACGTTCCGGGACTCGGTCGGAGCCTTGCTGATTCTCGTGGGGGTGGGGCTTGTCGCGCTCGGGGGAAAAAGAGAGGAAATCAGGAAGAACGGATGAGCGAGAGAAGCTCCTGGCGGGTTTTGTCGTTTTTCAGGAAGATTCCCCGCACCGCGCTCCTCACCACCGGAACCACCGGCTTCTCGAGGTCGCGCATCGAGAGGCAGAGGTGTTCCGCCTCAAGGATGACCATGGCCTCCTGGGGTTTCATGGTCGCCATCAGGCAGTCGGCGATCTGGGTGTCATCCGTCCGTTCTCGGGGATGTAGACGATGCTTGCGTGGCCGAAGAACGGGAGAAGGTGGTGCTCGTCGCACATCGAATGAAAACGGAATCGATCGGGAAGCCCGGAAAATAAGCCTTCCGAAGGGAGGCATGAGCCATCCCCGGGGGAAGAGGGATTGCCTGCGATTGACCCCGGGTTTTTCATCCATTCCAAAGAGGGCCCGCAATCCGGTCTGCAGCTCAATGGACCCTTCCGGGACCGGCATTCGGGGTGGAAATCCGAATGATTCCCCTGTTCCGGGCGTATCAGAAAACACAGGATTTGTTCAGTGTTTTCTGTTTTAACTTCCCAACGGTTTCGCCAGGGAAATACCGTTCTCGTGACGCACCGCTGGAGTCTCAAG
This sequence comes from Nitrospirota bacterium, assembly GCA_027415455.1. The sequence goes on from DAIBSV010000012.1 coordinate 8,425, forward strand.
AACCAACGGGCAGGAAAGCCCGACCCGTCCCGCATATTCACTTCGGCATCGGCATCGAAGTGCGCCTTGTGTTCACACCGTGTGCAGACGTAGTCATGTTTGTCAAAGAGAGAAAATCAGGAAGAGCGGATGAGCGAGAGAAGCTCCTGGCGGGTCTTCGCGTTTTTCAGGAAGATTCCCCGCACCGCGCTCGTCACCACCGGAACCCCCGGCTTCTTGAGGCCGCGCATCGAGAGGCAGAGGTGTTCCGCCTCAAGAATGACCATGGCCCCCTGGGGGTTCAGGGTCGCCATCACGCAGTCGGCGATCTGGGTGGTCATCCGTTCCTGGATCTGGGCCCGCCGGGCGAAGATCTCCACCACTCTTCCGAGGTCGGAAAGGCCGGTCATCCGTCCGTTTTCGGGGATGTAGGCGATGCTCGCGTGGCCGAAGAAGGGAAGAAAGTGGTGCTCGCACATCGAGTAGAAGGGGAGGTTCTTCAGGACGACCATTTCGTCGAAGCTTTCTCCGCCGATCAGTGAGAGCGTCTCCGAAGGATTCTGGAAAAGCCCCGAAAAGAGGTCGGCGAAAAGGACGGCGACACGTCGGGGGGTCTCCCGGAGACCGGGCCGGTCGAGATCCTCACCCAGACCCTCGAGAACAAGCCGGAACCCCCTCTCGATCTTCTCTGGATCAACCACAGGCGCTCCACCCTTTTTCCGTCACGAGATAATGGACGGGAACGTCCCCCGCCCCGGAGGGGATCTCCGGAACGACCTGCTCGGAAAAGGCCAGACCCGCCCGGATTCCCCCGATCCCGGCCCGGGCGAGAAGCCGGTCGTAATAGCCCCGTCCGTACCCCAGGCGGCGGCCGGCCCGGTCGAAGCCGACCCCCGGAAGAAGAAAGAGGTCCACCGCCTCCGGGGAAACGGCTTCCCGGGTCTCCGGTTCGAGGATGCCGAAGGGGCCGGGAGTCAGGGGTTCGTCCTTGCGCCAGGGTCTAAGGACGATCTCCCGGGAGTGGCGGAGGGAGGGGAGAAGAATGCGGGTTCCTTCCGCGTTTTCCGCAAAGAGCCCCGAAAGGATGGGACGGGTGTCGATCTCGCTTCCGAAGGAGAGGAAAAGGGCGAGGGTGAAAGGTCCTTCATTCGACCTCCTGAGCCTCCGGATCAGGGCCAGGGCGTGTTCTCCCGCCGCCTGGGAATGCCGTTTCCGTTCTTCTTTCGGGAGCGCGTCCCGCCGGGCCACGAGTCCCCGCCGCATCTCCTTCTTCTCCCTGACCAGCAGGGACTCCTTGTCCAGAAGACGCTCTTCATGGCTCACGGGATGAGAGCTCCTGGTGGGCAAGGCGAACGGAGGGGATGGGTCGGGTCGCCTCCGGATGGACGCTCGCGTAGTAGGCCACGATGCCCCGGTAGAGGGCAATGGCCGTTTTCTGACGGAAGCGGGAGGAGTCCATCAGGCGGGCGTCGGTCCGGTTCGAGAGAAAGTTGACCTCGGTCAGGACCGCCGGCATCGTCGTTCCCATGATGACGTAGAAAGGAGCCTGGCGGATCCCCAGGTCCCGGACGGGATAATCCGCCTCCAGGGAACGGGCCAGATTGCCGTCGATCTCCTGCGCCAGCTCCCACGAACGTTTTTTCTTGTGGTTGATCTTGAGGGTCAGCAGGATGGCCGAAAGGTCTCCACGGGAGACTCCCAGGGCGCTGTTCTCCCTCTGGGCGATGCGCTGGGCCCGGGCATCGCTCGAATGGAGGTTCAGGAGAAAGGTCTCCATCCCCCGGACCGACCGGTCCGGATCGGCATTGGCGTGGACAGACAGAAAAAGATCGCCGTGGCTCTCGTTCGCGATGCGGGTTCGCTCGGAAAGGGGAACGAAGTGATCGTCGCTCCGGGTCAGGATGACAAGAAAGCGGGGATCCCGGTCGAGAATCCGCCGGAGCCGCTTCACGATGTCGAGGACCAGGGTCTTTTCGCAGACCCCGCTCACGGAGGTCGTCCCGCAGTCGCGGCCGCCGTGTCCGGCGTCGAGGACAACCCGGAAGGGACGCGCAGACGGATCGAAGGAAGCGGCCAGGAGGCGGGGTCTGGAGGTGTCAAGCGATGGCACGGCTCCGGAGGGGGCGGAATGGGGAGCGGCCGGCGAGGGGGTGACCGGGGAGGAGGATGGGGGAAGGGGCTTTCCGGGGATGACGATCCGCCGGCGCCGGTGGGCCGGGGCGGTTCGCGCCACGGGGGCGGCTCCCTTTCCTGGGCCGACCGCGAAATCCATCACGATTCGGTGGGGATGGGAAAGCATGAAGATCTTCGGCGGAGGAACGGGACGGACGAACCGGATCGATAGGCGGGTGGTCCTCCCCGAGGGATCGTAGGCGATGCTGATCGCCGACAGGTATTTCCGGAATTCGGGAGAGCGGACGACCAGGGACCTGTGAACGCCGGCCCCGGGCATCACTCCCTTGAGGCTGACCGAAGGTCGGTCCGTCGTCTTCGAAGAGAGTCGGGGCTTTGCCGTTGCGCGGTCCATCGCGAGGACGATCCGGACGGTGTGCCGGTGAAGGCCGACCCTCACCTTCTGGATGAAGGAAAGATCAGCGGCCGGGGACAACCCCGGGAAGACAAGGAGGATCAGGAGCGAAAAAAGAATCGGTCCCGGATGGATAAGGGATTTCCGAACAAGAAGGTCTGTGTTTTCCTTGAAATCCGGCATTCCATGGCTCCCGTTTTTGGGATGAATCCGAAGAGAGAAGAGTCCTGTCGGATTAATTCTACGAACTTTTCATGAAAGTTCAACTATTTTTTTGAATCGGAGGCCGGGGCTCCCATCCTTCCATTTTTTTGTATAATGGGGGTCTGCAGGCGGCGCGACTGCCGCAATGCTGTGCGGAGCATGGGGAGGCTGAGCCATGGCCGGCCGTATCGATTGGGGAGACTTATGCAAAAGGAACGGCCGGGGATCGGGAGATCCCGGGAGCCGGGAAACGGGCGGACACGATTTCGAAGCAGGACCCTGACTGCGCTTCCCGCGCTTTTTCTCCTCCTATGTCTTCCCCCGGCTCGTGGATTGCCGGAGACGCTCGCGGGAGCCCCCGCAACTTCCGCTGCTTCCGCTCCGGACATCTCCCTCCCCGTACTCCCGCCCCCGACTCCTCCGCCCCCCCCTCCCGCCACTCCCGCCGCGCTTTCGCTGGCCGCCCTGATTTCCGAGGGCCGGGATGCCTTCCGGTCGGGAGATTACAGGCGGGCCTACGATCTTCTCGAAGAGGCCCTGCTCGATTCCGGTTCGGCGGGGTTGCCTCCTGAGGCGGTCGTGGATCTGGCCTCCGCAAGCCGCCGGGTCGGCCATTCGGGACGGGCCGTTTCCCTTCTCCTTCCTCTCGTGGTGGCCAGTGGCAAGGGAACCCTTTCTCCGCCGCTCCTGTCCAGGGTCCGTTACGAGCTGGCGATGGCCGACCGGGACCGGGGCAACGCGGAAGGGGCGATCCGCCAGCTTCTACCCGTCTTTCCCGAACTGACCCGTTCCTCGAGAATCCGCCATGCGACGGGAATCCTTCTCGACTACTGGCGCCGTGCGGACCCTGTGGCCGGCGTGATCGGGATGGGCCAGTCCTTAAACCGCCTCGATCCCCCGGACCAGAAGGTCGTCATGACCCGGACGATCGATCTGGTCTTCAATTCCGTCCGGGACGAACAGGGCCTCCTCAAGATCCTCTCCTCATTTCCCAGGGACTTTCCCGGGGACTACGCCGCCTACCGGCTTGCGGTCCTCGAGTCCCGCGCAAATCATCCCAGGGACGCCGAAAGGACCCTGCTACGCATGATCCTCTCCTATCCCGAGTCCCTTTACGTGGCCGAGGCGGAACATCTGCTCGACCGGCTCTCCATGGGAGGAAAAACACCCTCGGTCGGACTCATCCTGCCCGACATTTCCAGGGGGCTTCTCAAGCCCTACATGCAGTCCATCCTGTCCGGAGCGGTCCTGGCCCTTTCACATGGATCCCCCGGGACTCCGGACCTGATCGTCCGCTTCGTCGGAGCACGCGAGAGCTATGCGCGCTGGTATCGCGATCTGGTCGACCAGGAGAAGGTGGGCGCCCTGATCGGCCCATTTCTGGCCCGGGACCTGGTATCAGTCCGGTCGCGGCTCGTGAAGGACCAGATCCTCGCGGTGACCCCCACGCTTCCCGCCGACTCCGGGATCCGGTTCATGATCAGCATGGCCAGCACCCCCGGCATGGTCTCCCGGGCGATTTCCGGCTTCTCCCTCTCGCTTGTCCCCAAGGCACGCGTCGCGATCCTCTACCCCACCGACTACTACGGACGCTCCGTCCGGGATGCCGTCTCGAAGGCCCTCGCCGCAGGAGGGGGAACGGTCGTTGCGGCCATTCCGCTTTCTCCGGCCCGCGGAATGCGGCAGGAGGCAATCCTTCGTCTTCGGAGATTCGGACGGAATGTGGATGTTCCGGAGAAGGGGGCTCTCGGGGACGGCTTCGCATCCCGGTCGGGGGACTTCGTCTCCTACGGGGGGAAATCCTACTATCTCGTCTATCCTTCCAGACAGTCCTCCGGGGATCGTCCGCTCCCTTTCTTTTTCAAGCCGGATTTCGATATCATTGCCTTCCCGAACGACTCGCGCCATCCCTTCAAGGTGCTCGACGAGCTCGTCTACAAGGATATCCAGAACGTGGATGTCCTGGCGAACGAGTCCCTGATGATGGCCCGCCGCCAGTGGGACATGGTCTCCGACATCCACAACCCCCTCTTCAGCGTGGCTCCCGTCAACATGTTCCATGCGGGTCGGGGAGAATCCCGGGACAGGGAGCGCCAGGAGATCTACGCCCGTCTGAAACGGGTCACCGGGCGGAGTCCCGACCTTCTGGAGATCGAGTCCTACGATTGCGCGGCCTTTCTGGCTTCCCTCTTCCGGGAGGGCTTCCGGACCCGCTACCATCTCGGCGTGACGGCGCTGGCCAAAAAATCCTACAATGGGCTTTCCGGCCCTGTCTCGTGGGGACCGGCCGGCGAAATGTCCCGGATCTATACCTTGTACCGGTTCTCGGGAGGAGACTGGCTGGCGGTGTCGACCCAGCCGGTGACCGTCGGCGGGAGCCGCCACTAGAAGATCGATCGGAGTGTCCGAAGGTTGGAACATTTTCATCTGCACGCGGGTATGGACTGGCTTCGCCAGACCGGATCGGAAGTTCTGATCATAGGATTCCCCCTTCTCTTTGCCGTCGTTCTCCATGAAATCGCCCACGGCCTCGTGGCTGACCGGCTGGGCGATTCCACGGCGCGCCTCGCGGGGCGGCTCACACTGAACCCCCTGGCGCACATCGATCCTTTCGGGACGATCCTTCTCCCGCTGGCCCTGATCCTTCTCCACACCGGCTTTCTGTTCGGGTACGCCAAACCCGTTCCCATCGTGGAGCGGAACCTGAACAATCCCCGCCGAGACATGATGGCGGTCGCCGCCGCAGGCCCCCTCTCGAACCTCCTCCAGGCCTTCGTCTACATGTCCCTGCTTCACCTTCTTCTTTCGGGAGGCGTTTCGGAGGGCGGCATGGAGGAACTTCCCTCACTCCTGGCCCAGGTCTTCCGGATGGGCATCGAGATCAACGTCGTCCTCTTCGTCTTCAACCTGATTCCCCTGCCGCCCCTCGACGGAGGACGGGTTCTCTCGGGGCTCCTGTCGGCCCGGGCCGCGCGGGGACTCTCCCGCGTCGAGCCCTACGGCGTCCTGATCATCATGGGCCTCATCTTCCTCGATCCCTGGCTCGGGATCATGTCCCGGTTCGTCTGGCCCGTCATGGGAGCCCTCTCCTCCTGGATCCTCTCCCTGGCCACATCCTGAGATCTTAAACTTAGAAGGAGAATGCGTGGAACATCCCGCCCCGCCGATCATCGGCCGCATCGTCAGCGGCATCCAGCCCTCCGGCCGCCTCCATCTGGGGAACTACATGGGCGCGGTCAAAAACTGGATCGAACTCCAGGAGCGCCACGACTGCTTTTTCTTCATAGCCGACTGGCACGCCCTGTCGACGAACTACGAAGATACCCGGCGGCTCCGGAGCCATGTGACGGAGATGCTCGCGGACTGGCTCTCGCTTGGGCTCGATCCGGAGCGGTGCACCCTTTTCCAGCAGTCCCACGTCAGGGAGCATGCCGAGCTCTATCTTCTCCTGGGCATGATGACCCCGGTCGCCTGGCTCCTCAGGAACCCCACCTACAAGGACCAGATGGTTCAGATCGAGAACCGGGATCTCGCCATGTACGGATTCCTGGGATATCCGGTCCTCCAGACCGCCGACATCGTCCTCTACCGGCCCACCCATGTCCCGGTGGGGCAGGACCAGGTTCCGCATCTCGAGCTGGCCCGCGAAATCGTCCGCCGTTTCACCTCCCTTTACGGGGAGGTCTTCCCCGAGCCTCTGCCCCTTTTGACGGAGACACCGAAGCTCCCGGGCCTCGACGGCAGGAAGATGAGCAAGAGCTACGGCAACTGCGTCTTCGTCTCCGACACGGCCGAGGCCGTCTGGGAGAAGCTCCGGACGATGAAGACCGACGAGCGCAGAAAGCGCCGGAACGATCCCGGCAACCCCGAGGACTGTCCCGTCTTCTCCCTCCACGGCTCCTTCACGCCCCTTCCGGTCATCCAGGAGATCGACCGGGGATGCCGGTCGGCCACCATCGGATGCATCGACTGCAAGAAGATTCTGGCGGAAGGGGTCGAAGCTCTTCTGGCGCCGGCCCGGGCGAGGCGCCGGGAGATCGAGAGCCGGCCGGGACTTCTCTCCGAAGTTCTCGAAGCCGGTCGGGCGAAGGCGGCCCGCGAGGCGGAGAGGACCATGGAGAAGGTGCGGGAGGCGATGAAGATTTCCTGAGGGGAAGGGAGTCCTGGCCTATTTTATCGGCCGGGGTGTTACGAAAGATACCGATTCGTTTGACCCCTTTTGATCCCTGCAGTGTGCAGATCTGATCCGGAGTCCGTTTCTGCTCGATGTACTGGCGAACCATGGAAGCAGGCTCGTCGCCACGGCTTCCGGCAAAGAATGAGGGCCACCGGAGCGCTCCACTCCAAAACTGCCTTGCTGGGGCAGGGAAGACGATTGGGCCTCCTTGTCTCCCCATTCCCCATCCTGACCTTTCTTCTGGCTCGGTATTCGGCCAGTCAGGCCCTTGAGAGCGTCCCGTTTCCCCTTATGGCCGCGCATTCCCCGGCTCCTGCCCGGAATCACTTCGTCAACGTGTTCTGGGCGTGAATCATCCGAAGCGGAATCGAGGTGTCGATTATTGATGGCTCTGTGGAGATTGGAAAAAAGTTTTCCTTCAAGGCGGAAAGAAAAGAAACGAGGGAGGTGTCCGATTCCGACCGTCAGACCGCCAGAGGGTTCGTCCGAACTGCGGCCCACGCCGCGACCGGAATGAAGGCGTCGATTCCGGCCGCAAGGCCGGAGCGAAGCCGTCCCCCATGAAGCAGGAGGTCAGCGTCGTTCCTCTTCAGGCAGGGATTTTGAGTCGGACGGAGACGAGGTCAGCGCCCCACCGTCTTCATCATCTCCTCGGGGTAGCGCTCTCCGGCCGCGGAGCCGGGAGGGAAGGCCTGGGCCAGACGGACGACGTCGATGAAGGAAATGGAGCGCTTGAGGGTGGCGGCGTTCTCCTCGAGATGGGCCAAGGTCTTGGCTCCCGGGATCGGGACGATCTCGGGCCCCTGGGCATAGATCCAGGCGAGGGCCACCTGGGCGGGAGTCATCTGGTGCTTTCGGGCAATTTCCTCGAGGGTGTCGAGGAGCTTGCTGTTCTTCTCAAGGTTTTCCTTCTGGAAGCGCGGGGTCCTGGCCCGATAGTCACCCTGGGGAAGATCCTCCACCGACCGGATGCGGGAGGTGAGGAAGCCCCGGCCGAGCGGGCTGTAGGGAACGAACCCGATGCCGAGCTGTCGGCAGGCCGGAATGATTTCCGTCTCGGGGTCCCGGGACCAGAGGGAGTATTCGCTCTGGACCGCCGCCACGGGATGGATGCGGTGCGCCCGCCGCAGGGTTTCCGGTCCCGGCTCGGAGAGGCCGATGTACCGGACCTTCCCCTCCCGGACAAGCTCCGCCATGGCCCCGACTGTCTCTTCGATCGGGACGGCCGGATCGACCCGATGCTGGTAGTAGAGATCGATGGTCTCGACACCGAGACGCCGGAGAGAGGCCTCGCAGGCCGACCGGACATATTCCGGACGCCCGTCGATCCCCCGTTTCGAAGGGTCCGAAGGGTCCCGGACGATCCCGAACTTCGTCGCCAGGACGACCTGGTTCCTTTTGCCCGCGATGGCCTTTCCGACAAGCTCTTCGTTCGCGCCGTGGCCATACATGTCGGCGGTGTCGAGAAAGGTGATCCCCAGTTCGATCGCCCGGTGAATGGTGGCGATCGACTCCGCCGGGTCGGGCGTTCCGTAGAACTCCGACATCCCCATGCATCCGAGCCCCATGGCGGAGACCTTGAGGCCGCTTCGCCCCAGATAACGCTCTTCCATATTCGCGTCCATCCTGCCTTTCGGCGTTGAAAGGAGTCCAAGTGTTTGAACGACGGGTTAAATGGCATTATGCTAACACAGGTGGCAATTCCGGACAAACAGGCGGAAAAGGATTTTTCCGCCGGAACACGAGGGGATGACCTGCATGTTTCCCGAACCGCCCGTTCCGGGCCGATTCCGACTCTTTCTTCTGCGCCACGGCCATCTCGAAAACTCAGACCGGGGAGCGATCAACGGCCAGGCCGACGTCTTCCTCTCTCCCCGGGGTCTCTCCCAGATGGAGCGACGGGCCAAGGACCTTGCGGGCGTGCCTGTCACACTTCTTCTCTCGAGCTCGCTTTCCCGGACCCGTCAGAGTCTCGAGCCCCTGGCCCGGACGCGGCCGGAGCTTGTTCCCCGGGCCCTCGACCGCTTCCGGGAGCGATCCTTCGGAGCCTGGGAGGGAAAGACCCGGCCCGAGATCACCCGGGAGGATCCCGCGGGCTTCGACCGGTGGCAGAAGCTCGATCTTTCCTTCGCCCCCGCGGGAGGAGAAAGCCTCCTCGATTTCCGGGGCCGGATCAAGCGGGCCATGGATGATCTTCTCCTCGAGGTGGGGTACGGTCACAATGCCATTCTCGTCGCCCATTCCGGGGTCAACCGGATTCTCCTTCTCGACGCGCTGGGGGCCGACCTCTCCCGCTACTTCCGCCTCACCCAGGCCTACGGGGCCCTGAATGTCATCGACTACACCGAGGGGGGGGAGCCGACCGTCCTTCTGATGAACCACCCCCCGGAGGAATTCACGTGACCTCCCGGGGCGTCGTCGTGGCCGGAGTCGGGTCGGGATCGGGGAAAACCCTGGCGACCATGACGCTCCTTTCCGGACTCGCCGCCCGGGGATACGCGGTCCATCCCTTCAAGTGCGGTCCGGACTTCATCGATCCCCGGCACCACGAATGGATCGCCCGGACTCCCTCGGGGAATCTCGATCTGCACTTTTCGGATCCCTGTGCGCTCAGGGAGCGGTACGACCGCCAGGTGAACGGATCCTCCGGCGGGGTCGTGGAAGGGGTCATGGGCCTTTTCGACGGCCTCTCCCGGGGAACGTCGACCTTCGACATCGCCCGAACCCTCGACCTGCCGGTCATTCTGGTCCTTTCCGCCCAGGGCATGGCCGAGACCGTCGCCGCTCTCGTCCGGGGAGTTGTCGCCCACCGGGATGGCGTCCGGTATCTTGGCGTCGTCGCCACCCGCACCGGATCGGACCGCCACAGGACCCTGATCGCGGAAGCCCTCGAGACGGAGGGACTTCCTCCTCTTCTTGGGGTTCTTCCCCGGGACGAGGCCTTTGCCCTCCCCGAGCGGCATCTGGGACTTTCCGCTCCCTGGGAGCGGGAGGAAGAACGGGAGAGTCTTCTCCGGAAGGCGCTCGCGCGGGTTGCGGAGTGTCTGGACTGGGAGAGGATCCTCGCCGCTTTTTACCCTCCGCCTTCCGGAAGCTTCCGCCCTCCGTCCGGGGAAGAGCCGCGCTCTCTCGCCGATGGCTGGCGGGCGACCATTCGCCGTCTGGCTACGAAACCCGCCGTCCGGAACCGCCGTCCCCTACGCCTTGGAGTGGCGCTGGACGAGGCCTTCTGGTTCTATTACCCTGAGAACTGGGAACTCTTCGGAGAGTTCGGGATCGAGATCCTCCCCTTTTCTCCCCTCCGGGATCCGGCCCTCCCCCCGGACTGCGACGGTCTCTATCTCGGAGGAGGCTATCCGGAGCGCTTTTCCCGCGAGCTATCCGACAACCGCTCCTTTCTTTCGGAATTTCGGAGCTTTTGCGCATCGGGTCGCCCGGTCTACGCCGAGTGCGGGGGGATGCTCTACCTGACCGAAGGCCCGATGGGGGGAGAGGGGGCTCCCTCGCTTTCCGGGATCCTGCCGCTCCGCTTTTCCATGGGGGACCGTCTGAAGCGGCTGGGATACGCCGAGGTGACGGCCGGAGAGGGATTCTTTTCAGGTGCCTCCGGTCCGATTCGGGGCCACCTTTTTCATTACAGCCGTCTTTCGGGGGGGGAGGAGCCCCTTCCCTCCGCCTTTCGCCATGCGGCGGACGGTAGATCGGAGGGCTTTGCCCGAAAGGGGGTCGTGGCCTCCTATCTCCATCTCTTCTTCCCCTCAAACCCCCGATGGGCCGAGGCCTTCGCCAGGGCCCTCGCGAGCGGGCGAAGTCTTTGAACCCAAGGCAATCAGACATCATTTGACCGAAAGGACCTAACACGATGGCCATCAACGTCCTGATGATCGCTAAAATGCCCGACAGCGCCCTCGAGGGGGTGCGCTCCTTGCTCCGGACCCGGGGAGGTTTCGGCCGGGTGTGCCTCTTCACCCTGAACCGCGGCGCGGAAGGACTCTCCTCCCTCTGGAAGGAAGAGGCCCTCCATAGTGGAGAAATCGCGGTCGTCGTGGTCGACCCCGAGCCGGCGGCCCTCATGGAGGAGTTCGAATCCCTGCGCTCGAAAGCGGAGCTTGACTCTGAGGGGCTGCACTTTCTCTTCGGATACCAGACCCATCCCTCTTTCATACGGGTCCTGGCGGACCGGATCCACGATCTGTTTCTTCCCCCGGACGACGAGGTCCGCCAGATTCCCCGGCTTCCGGAGGAGATCGAGGCGGAGAGCTTCCGGATCATCGACGAGCGCCTCTCCGGCATGGCCTTCGATCCGGGGTGGCACCAGGTCGTCCGCAGGGCCGTCCATGCCGTCGCCGACTTCGAGATGATCGACCTGATGGACCATCATCCCGACGCGATCGGGCGGGGCGTCGCCGCGCTTCGGAACGGGGCGCCCCTGATCGTCGACGTCCAGATGGTGGAGTCGGGGATCAGCCGGCCCTTCCGGGAGAAATTCAAAAACGATCTTCTCTGCCATGTGGGGGACCCCGACGTGGCGGAAGAGGCCCGGCGAACGGGAGAGACCCGGTCGACGGTGGCCATGCGCAAGGCCCGTTCCAGGATGGAGGGGGCGGTGGTGGCCGTGGGAAACGCTCCTACCGCCCTCTTCGAGGTCGACCGGCTGATCCGGGAGGAGGGAGTCCGTCCGGCACTGGTGGTGGGGGTTCCCGTCGGCTTCGTCGGCGCCCGGGAGTCGAAGATCATCATCGCCCGACAGGACCGGGTTCCCTGGATCGTGACGCGGGGACCCAAAGGAGGCTCGACGGTTGCCGTGGCGGTGGTCAACGCCCTTTTCAGGCTGGCCTGAGGCGAAGAAGGGCAGCCTGAGGCCGGGAGGATCGGCGGAAGGAGCCGCTGGTGGCATCACGGCCAGTGGGCTCTCAGCAAGGTTCTCACGATGTTTTTATTTGAACGTCTTGGAGGGGTCCGACTCCTACGACCTCAACTAATGGAATGGTCAGGCGGCTTCTGGGGTGGGATCCCCGCTCCCGCTCGGATATACTTTTGGGGACAAAAAAAAGGGGAAGACGCCTAGAGAACGTCATTCCCCCAAAGAAAACAACCAACAACTTCATTATCAAAGGAGTTTTCATGAAGGTCAAGAGTTCCACGAAAAAAAGAAGAAACCACCGCTATTCTCGCCACTGTCGACCGGTTCTGCGTCGATCCGTCTAAGGATGCTTGCAAAAATAACTTGAACATTTATTAAGTTTTTCCCTGGGGATTTATCCGATAGTTCCATTCCCCATGAAAGGAATCCCGCTCGATCGACAGGGAGGCCAGTCCTTCGTCGGTCCCCTTGATCCCGGCTTCGTAAGCGTTCTCGTCGAGTCCGGCCTGGATCTTCAGGCCCTCCCGGGTCGTGGTTCCGGCGATCAGGTTCACCACCACTTCCCGGCTGACCAGGGGACGCCCTCGCCAGTTGGCCGTGATGTGGCAGAACATCCGGTGCTCGATCTTGTTCCACTTGCTCGTTCCCGGCGGGAAGTGGCACACCTGGACCGGGAAGGAGAGGTCGTTGGCCAGTTTCTGGAGCTCCCGGCGCCACAGACGGACGCGATATCCGTTGTTTCCTCCCCCGTCGGCGGTGATCAGGAGCCGACGGGCAGAGGGATAGACCGGATGCCCCATCTCCCGCCACCATCGCCGGATGCTCTCCACCGCAAATTCGGCGGTGTCGTGGCCGATGCCGACATTGACCCATCCGGTATTGGTTGTCATGTCGTAGACCCCGTAGGGAGCGACCTTGCCCAGAACCGGATCGTTAAAATTTCTCTGGAAATCAAGGGGGATGAGGCAGATCTGAGACGGGTCGCCAATCATGATCTGATCGATAGATCTCCATAATCCGCAGTTTTGCGTCTTATCCCCGGTCCCTTTTCTCACTCCGGCATCCGCTCCGTTTCCTGAGTCTTCATCGAACGCCTGTCCCTGATCGTTGCCTCAGGACTCAGTCCCCCGCCCTCCTTTCAGGGATCTGGCCCCTGTCCTGGATTTCCGCCCGTCTTCCTCATTCGGAGGAGCCCCTCCCTCTCCCCGGCCATTCCTTCCTGGTCCCGCCTCCGGAGCGAGCCGTTTCCTCGGCTTCCGCGACGGCCTCCCGCCCCATGGGGATCCTCCGACGGGAAAAACAGGAATTTTGGCACACTCCTTGCTTTTCCCATCAAAGCATTTTTCATCCGGGACAAAGGCCGGTTCGCCTCCCCGGAAGACGCCTCTGTCCGATCCGACCACACCGAGGACCCTGTCCATGCTCGACGCCATCGCAAAAGGCTCCGGAATGATCGCCCTGGAGGAGGGGGCCAATCTCCCCCCCCTTCTCTACTACCACCGGGTGGCGCCCGATGCCGATCCCGACACCGGCCCCGTTCCGGAGATCTTCGACCGGCAGATGGCCATTCTCAAGTCCCTGGGCTTCCGGGGGGTGACCCTCCGGGAGGCGCTGACGGCCCCGGCGGATCGAAGTGCCGGAATGATCGGCATCACCTTCGACGACGGCTATCGGGACAACTACGAATGGGCGGCCCCCATCCTGGAAAAATACGGATTCCGGGGAACGATCTTCTGTGTCACGGCAAGGCTCGGGGAGAAAACCGCCTGGGCGGACGATCCCCGCTGGGTGGGCCATCTCCTGATGACCCCCGGAGAGGCGCGCGAACTCTCGGGACGCGGCTTCGAGCTCGCCGCCCACTCCCGGACCCACCCGGACCTCACCACCCTCTCTGGGGAAGCGCTCGGGGACGAGGTGGCCGGAAGCCGCCGGGAGCTTGAGGACGTTCTGGGGGAGCGGGTTATGACCTTCTGCTACCCCTACGGCTTCTACGACGCCCGGACGATGGAGGCCGCCCGGCAGGCCGGCTACCTCGCCGCCCGTTCGACCCGGCGGATGCGCCCGGGAAAGCGGGAGGACCGCTTCGATCTTCCCGCGCGTTCGATCTCGGGGGAGATGTCGCTCCTCCGGTTCGCGGTCACCGCGGCGGGATATGCCTTGGCCGAGAAGTTCCGTCGGCCCGTTCCTCCCCGGTGGGCATTGGGGGAGGCCATATGACCGCCCCCTCCCGACGAATTCTCGTCCTCGACGCCGAGTGCAACGCGGCGACCTGCGTCGTCCAGAGCCTGGGCCGGGCAGGCCACGCCGTCCACCTGGGAGGGCTGTCGGAGGGAGCCTTCTCCTTCCGCTCCCGCCACGTGGCCCGGGCCTTCCGCTACCCCTCCCCCCTCGAAAGCCGCTCGGCCTTCCTCTCCTGGTTCTCGGATCACATCGATCGGGAGCGCTACGACCATATCCTGCCGCTCTCCGACGTCACACTCTATCCCCTCCGGGAGATTTCCCCCCGGCCCCGGGGGCTGGTCCTTCCGCCCGAGGAAAGCTTCGACTGGTTCTTCGACAAGGCCCGGACCCTGGAGCTGGCCCACCGGTGCGGGGTCCCCGCCCCCCGGACCCGTCTTCTGGCCTCAATGGAGGATTTCGATGCGCGGGAATTCTCCGATTTTCCGTATTTCGTGAAGCTCACCCGCTCCAAGCTCTGGACCGGGGACCGGGGCCACGACCTCGAGGCCCGGCTCGTCCGGAATCCCCGGGAGCTTGCGGAGGCGGTCCAGGGCCTTCTCCGGTACGGCCCGGTCCTCGTCCAGTCCTACGAACCGGGGGAGGGGATCGGCGTCGAGC
>DAIBSV010000130.1 GCA_027415455.1 Nitrospirota bacterium
TTGGACTCGGGGATGCTGACGTTCTATGAGTCCAAAAAGCGGCGTACGCGGCGTCTCCCGCTCGACGGGACCGCCCTCGTTACGCTGCGATCCTATGTACGCACCCTGCCGAAGGGTGAGCGTTGGCTGTTCCCGTCGCCGAGACTCAAGGGACACCATCAGACCGGGCGGCTCGCCTGGAATGTCCTGAATCGCTGGCTCGACGTGGCGGGTCTCCCCCGACGCCCGTTCCACGCATTGCGGGCGACCGCGTACAAACTCGCGAAAGCGCGAGGCTGGTCGGTGGAGCAGGCGGCCGCGTTACTCGGCGACACGATCCGTGTTGCCATGGAATTTTACGGCGTGGCGACGCCGGGAGAGCTGCGGGAGACCGTGCGGGAGCGGCCCCTGCTATGAGGTCCGGTTCGAAGCGTCGGGCGAACCCGCGCGTTAGGCGCGTCGACGGCTGCCCCCTCTGTCTCGCTCCCTACACGTCGACCACGGGGCTCCGCCAACACGTTGCGCGGGTTCACGGCCTACCGGCGTGCAGCCGCCTCGCCTCGATCGCCGTTGAACTCTCCATCGCGCGGGCGAGGGGTTGGCCGACCGAGCGCTTCGAGCGCGAGCTCAGGGTGCTCGCAGGTCGCGGTGAACTCCTCGCTCTCTCCGAGCGTATCATGCTCCAACCCACCGACGGGAAGGAGGGAGAAAATCGAACATGAAGGAGGATGAGGACTTTCGCGTGAGTTGGACAGAGGGGGGCCAGCGTGTCAAGTATTCGTGGGCTCGGCTTTCCGCCGATAGCCGGCGCCGGGTGTGGGGCTTGCTCGACGCCGGGGGCCGCGAGGCCGCCCGGGAAAAACTCGGGGGCACATGGACCGGGCGCAGATGGCTTCGGGCGAACGACATTCCGGAGCTGGTGGCGCGGGACAAGTCGATCATCGCCGCGGCGGACAAGAGAGCCCAGGAGGAGCGGCTGCGCGCGGAGAAGGCGAGGCAAGAAGAGCAGCTGCGCGGCGAGCTGAAGCCCCGCCTGCTCGAGGAGATCCGTACGGAGTGGGCGGCGGAGCGGGAAGCCCTTGTGGGAACCGCTGACCAGTTGAAAGAGGAGCTGCGCGAGTCACAGGAACGGCTGAAGCAGGAGGGCGCCGAGTCGACGCGCCTTCGCACCGAGTTGGATCGCGTTCACG
Organism: Nitrospirota bacterium; assembly: GCA_027415455.1. Next base: position 1,170 of record DAIBSV010000130.1, read on the forward strand.
CGCACGTCGCGAAGCTCGAGGCCGACCGAACCGAACTCAACACGGAGCTCGGGAGACTAAGGGAGAAAGTGGGCACTGGGCACGAGCTCGACGTTCAAATCTCGGCGAAGCGCGACGAGCTCACGCGGCTGTCGGACCACGCCAAGAAGGTCGCCGCCGAAGATGAAGCCCTGAGCATCGAGTTCGATGCTTTCCGTCGCCAAGTGGCCCTTAGGCGCACAGATCGTTTCCTCTGGGACGCAGCCCCCGTCGAGATCGTGGAGCACCTGTCTTTCCTGATTCCCGCCGCTCGCACGGACGGGGCCATCGCCGTCCTGATCCATCGCGGCATGGCGCCGTCGGATATTGCCAAGTCGTTGCGCGTGTCCAGGGAGCGTGTTGCGACGGTGCTCGAGGGGGACGGTAATCGAGAGTCAGTGCTGAACGAGACGCGCGAATGGATGGGCCCGGCCCCGGACGGATACTACTCCGACGGGAAGCTCGCGGGCGCGGAGCTCGTCGCCAAGGTCCAGGAACTCCGCGGCAGCGGGGCGAGCGAGCGCGAGATCGCGCGAGTGACCGGGGCCCCGCTTAGCAGGGTGCGCAGGATCCTCAGGCAAGAACCCCCTGCCGAAACCGAGAAGGCGCAGCCCACGGGGGCGCCGCCCGCAGCCGGGAGCGATTAGCACGGAGCGCAGGCGCAGGACCCGCTTTTCCAGCGGTGCGCTGTCCTCCCGGTGAGTTCGTGCCCTCTTTGGTGGTGGTGGTTACGGACTGGGGCGGGTGATTTTTTCCCGCCTGTTGCCACTCCGGAGAGTCAAGGAGGGTCAGTTGTTGTTTTTTTGCTATTCGTGTGATTTCATATCGATGTTTGGCCCCTAACGCCCAGGTCCCCGACCGCGCTTCTCGTCATAGCCGCGCCCGTCCCGGGCCGGTGATTCGGATGCTGATTCGGGGCTGATTCAGCACTGATTCGGCACTGATTCGGCCCCCGCGCCCCCCGGAGACCCCCCGGACGCGCCGAAGGGGCGCAACTCACAGAGACGCGCGCGCGTTGAGTGGCGATCGGGCGGCCCGGGCACCACCCCCTACGGCTCGATCAGCCCTCGAGGCCGCGGCGCGAGCCCGTTCGCCCCCCCTGACCCCGGCTCCCCGGCGCGCGGTACAGGACCATTCTCGGCTCCCCCTCGCGCGCGTACTCACTGAGACATGCGGCATTCCAGATGGCGCCGCCGCTAGGGCGCGTCGGATGGCTAAGTGGCGGCGGGCGGCGGCACTCGAGGGACCGAGCTGTCCCCACCCGACACCGGGCACCAGGCGGTCGGCCGCGACACGAAGCCGTTTTCAAAGCCCACCCAGAGCCCGCGTCGCTCAGGACGGCCTCGGAGCCGTCCCGGGGACCGCGGGGCCTCTGCGCGGTGGGTGAGGCGGCCCCGGAGCCTTCCCATGGCCCCCGGTCGCGAGGGGGTTCGCAAATCGGGCACCCGAACCCGTGGTTTTCCTCCTCTTTCCATTGACAGGGAACCAATGGGTCCCGGAAGCTGACATTCGAGAACGCGCTTCGCCGACTGCTCACCGAATGGAAGATGGGGATCGACATCTACGGCGCAAGCTTCCTCGGCAAGCGAATCACTCGATCGCGAGTCGAGCAGCACCTAAGGGAACTTCTCGCGGCCCCTACAGGATCAGGACCTCAGAGAAATCCTCCAGGAAGGAGGTCAATCTCACGTCTTCGAGGCCGATGCAGATGGTATCTCCGAGGTCGCACGCCTCCTTGCCATGCGGTTTGACAGGGTTTGGCGGTTTTGGATGAAGACCCGGCGGGAGCTGAAGAGACGCGCCCCGTAACCGGAGATAGGGGGCCGCCATCGTTCAGTGATGGGAGCCCTGCGGCTCCCCTCGCTTTATCGCCTGGACGATACGGTCACGGAGTTCCCTGGCCCCGCTCCGAGATAGGTGGACCCCCTCACTCTCGGCGAACTCCTTCACACGCGGAAAGTTGAGTGAACGAAGAGGGATGTCGCGCTCCTTCGCCCAAGCGACACCCTTTGTAGCCAAGCCTTGGGTTAGATTGCGCTCGAACTCCCGAACCCTCCCCGCCGCCTGCTTTACGGCGCGATTCAGGGCGATCTCTATGTCAGCGGGAAGGGGTTCCTCGCGCTCGTTGCCGAACATGCTGAGCACTCGCACGCGGTCACTAGGGAACGTCGTCAAATCGAACTTCTTAGCAAGGAAATCGACGAAGGCCGCACGAAAGCCCCATTCAGCGTCAGGGTCCGGCGGCGGCTCCTCCTTCCCAGTAACCGAGCTCACAAACGCATCTATGAGACCGGGTGTCGAGGACTCCAATGCATCTCTTATCTTTCGGATTTCCTCCGCTCGCAGCGTGGGGTTCGGGGCTCCCTCCGCCTCCTCTTCTTGCTCCCCTTCCTCGGAAAACTCCATGGTCGAGAAGACGTGCATCCGCCCGTCGAGAAGGAAACCGATCTCAACATCGCCCCCCAGCTCCTCACCCGAGGCGCCTTCGTCGTGCTTCCACTCCGACACATACAAGGTCTTGACCCCGGCCTCTTGCGCGAAGGCGAGGAATGTATCGAATGTCCCGCTCCAATCTATCGAATCCTCCCCGGAGAGCTGCTGCTCCGTCGGGAAGATACGGAACGTCCTGCCTTGCTTCAAACGTGAAAGGCTCATCGCAAGCGACGTCCCCTGATGATCCGGCATCGCGCCTCAGAAGCCACCCTCGCATTTGACCGTGTTCCCGGGTCTCGTAGTTAGTCACGTGGGTCTACTCCCCGACCGACTTGACGTTGGAGGAGCCTGCCCCACAAGGATAAGCTGACTTTCCGAAAGTCCGCGTTCGCCAAGAAACTCAAGTCAACGTTCGATGTGGCGAGCGTGCACCGCCGGCCCTTAGGGAAGGGTCTCTTCCCCCCGCCCGGCAAGTCCTCGCCCGGGCGCGATGGCCCTCCCGCCCGGGATTTCGACCCCTGTCCGGACGCTCCCGCGATAGGCCCGATATCAAGGCCGCGGGTGAAATGTCCGGGCAGCCCGAACTTTTCCTCGGCAACGTTCCCGGGCGGCGTGGCAATCCGGGCGCCTTGGCGCGAGCCGGACCCGGGTGTGCCGAACCCCCGCAGAAAGCCGTGCCGAACCCATACTTTGGGGGTTAGGCACACCCTTTCGACCGAGTGCCGAACCCCGTCTCGGCTCGCCCCTACCCGCCCGGGATCCCGGCCCCCTGTCCGGTCGGTCGCGCCTTAGCACGGTCGCTAAGGCCATGGGCGGCGGCAAGGGACCAAGAAGGCGCCCCGGGGAGGCCCGGATCCACCCCTGTCCTTAGTTGTCTCCGGGTAGACGGTCCCGCTAGGTATCGGGGGCCCAGAGGACCCATTCGAATCCGGGGCCGGTCAAGGGGCGCGGCGAACTGGTGTCGGCGGGCATTTCCCAGGCCACGCCGCGCCGATGGCGGCAGTGGCCCGGGCCCCCGCTCCCGGCGGCGGGGGTACGGGGCTCAGGCTCGCGCTGCGCTGTGTGCCTGGCCGTCTTCGGCGTACGTGTGCTCGAGCTCGCCGAGCCAGAGCGCGATGTCCTCCCGGACCCCAGCGAGCACGCTGTACCCAGCCCCGCGGGCCCCCACGACGCTGCCCACATGCTCGGTCGCGTCCGCGTAGCAACCGCGGCTCTTCGGCGCGACCTTGTAGGCCGCGGCGATGAGCTGCTCAGCTTCCTCGAGCAGCCCACGCGCTTCTTTCAGTCGCTCGATCGCTCTCACCCTGTCGCTCATGTTTCTCCTTTCTCCTTCGCTCACCCTGCCCCGTCCGTGGGATCGGGTGAACTGTGACTCGGCGAGCTCATGGGCCCCCGCCCGGCGACTTGAGAATCACGCGGTCCCGGCCCAGCGCAGCGACGTACTCATAGCCCGCCTCAAGAAACCGGGGGACGTCCGCGACGGCGACCACGCGCTGGGCCGTCTCGGGCGGGGCGGCCATCTTCCCGAGCACGATCTTCTCGAGCTCGGCAACCGGGATCGTGGAGGCCTTCATTTCCGCGAGCCCGGCGTCGGTCACGCGCTCGCCCCCCTCGCGGCCCTGGTGCGAGTCGGCTCTGGGTGT
>DAIBSV010000131.1 GCA_027415455.1 Nitrospirota bacterium
TATTCTCCACGTGCTTCCATAATGCCCCTGTTCCGGGCCGAACTGTTTCCCTGGGCAATGACGCTGCAGGCATACCCCAGGTCCTTGAGCTGACGGGCAATGACGTAGCCGCAGGGTCCCGCCTCATAGACAAAGTGAAGGGCCTCTTCCTTTTTCAGCGCAATCTGGATCTCTCCCAAACCGGAGACCTTCTTCACCATCTTTTCGATTTCCTTCGGTGTGTTCTGGATCTTAAAGGCGTCCACCCGGTCTTTCCCCGGTGCGAGAACCGCAACAGAGATTGTTTCCTTGTGAACATCCATTCCCACGATGATCGTGTTATTCTTTTCCATGGTCGGCTCCTTTGCGTTATTGTTGGATAGGCCCTCTCCGGGGCAACCCACGAATGATAACCTGAGGGCCGGCCATGTCTATATTATCTATTCAGCCAGTTTCTCGTTTTGTACCCATAACCTGGCACTCGCGACAATTTGGGAATCATAAAGTGGCACTGGCACTTTGAGTTGTTGAATAACTAAACTTGACCGGCCTCTTTCAGACCAGCGGCAAAGGTTGCAAGCGACATCACAAGCGTAAGCGGCCTATTGTTCAGTGGAACTGCGCCATACGACGCATACCATTTAGCCGCGCGATCATTCTTTGCATCGATGATAAGCAGCACGCCACCCGCTTCGGCTGCGGCGAGCAGGCAGCGCCGTGCGGCCGACGCGAGAAGCTGCCCGCCTAGGCCTTGCCCCTGCACGCAGACATGCGTCGCAATGCGCGCAAGACGGAACCCCGGAACATCGTGCTGTGCAAGGCCGCGACGAAAAGTCTGCGGCGTGTCGGCATACACGACCGCGCCCGGCGCTAGGCTGTAGAAGCCGAGGATCGTTTTGTTATCGGTGTTGTCGATCGCGAGGAAGGTTTTCGCGCCGCCGAGGTCATGGCTTTGACGTGCATGGCGGTGCAGAAAATCGTTTAATTCCGCATCGCCGCAATCGAACGATTTGCGATCGTGCTTCCTGGAAACCGGCTCTTCGTGCCAAGCCGGAAGCATCATCTAGGTTTTGGCATTGCGGCAATGGCCCCGCGCAGCTTGGCATTCGGCGCAGGCGGATTTTCCAGCAGGTCCAGCACCAGCAGGCAGTCTCTTTCCGACAGACGAATCCGCTCTGCTTCCTCGATCACGGTTTTAGCCTCGCGCATGGCGATCTGAAAGATGAAATTCGTTAGGGTTGTTTCCCGAAGCGCGGCCGCCCGCATGAGCATCGCCTTTTGCTCCGGCTGGATGCGAAGCTGCATCCGCTTGTTGTCGTTAACGGCTACTCTGGGCATGGTCGTTTCCTTTCATTATGTATGCATTGAAAGAGTACATGATTCTTAGCCTTCTGTCAATTAGTACTCCTTCAAGAAGTGCGGATAAAAAGTACGAGCCTCTACTGCAATGGCCTTGTTTAAAGAGAATAACAGACTATTCTGACATTTCTGAGCTTTTTGAAATCCCCAAGAGATTCCAAAATTCACCAGGACTCATGGTGCAGTAGCGCCCGTTTAAAAAAGTAGGTCCTTGTTTTCCGTAACAAGACAATCTTGTCTTGCTGGGGGCTACCGCAGGCAGAAAAGCTGGATGGGTTTATATTCTGGGGCGGAGTTATATCAGCTTGGAAGAAAGAAGTGATTCGAAGAGTTAGGAAGCATATCCTGGCACTAGTGCCATTTTATGGTCCCAATCACAGTTTGCCTCGCGATTCGATCAAAAAGGGTTCTATGGCGAGTTCCGCCGGATGTGACGCCTGTGGAGAGAAAGGCCCGGACCGGAGCCGCAAGACGAAGGTGAAACCGGCCTCGGTGAAGGAGGAAGTCAGCCTTGTTCCTGTTTGATCGTTCATGAATCAGTCTGACGGAACTGCTTCGGGTCTGTTTCCGGATCGCAGTCCGGGTGTGGTATTCTCACCCATCGGGAGCCAACACATCGAGGGACACGGAAACAACGTGTGGCCGGCCTCCGGCCCTTTGGCAAGGAGACGCTTCTGGACGGACTGCAGGAGGAGAGAACGGGAGCCGAGACGGGCTCCCCCGAACTGTCCCGGGCGGTCATTCCCCTCATGCGGGGGGTGGTCTACCGGGAGGGGAGTCCCCTGGTCTGGGCCGCCCTCCTTCGCCACCGGAGCCGGGTCCGGGACTACGTCGCCGTAATGGGGCTCACCCTCCATCTGGACGAGGACGAGGGGTACGCCTTCCTCCGGCAGGCGGAACTCCCGGAGGGAGCCTCCGCTTCCCAGGAGCTCCCCCGCCTCGTTCCGCAGCGTCCCCTTGGCTACCTCCAGAGCCTGCTCCTCGTCCTCCTCCGGAAGAAGATCGCCGAGGCCGAGTCCAGAAGCGGCGATCTCCGGGTCATCCTGACCACCGAGGAGATCGTCGAGATGGTCAGGCTCTTTCTCCCGGAAACCGCCAACGAGGTGCGCCAGCGGGACCGGATCCGGACCCAGATCGGCCGGATCGTGGAGATGGGATTTCTCCGCAAGATGGCGGGCTCGGGGGAGCGCTACGAGGTGGGGCGGATCCTGAAGGCCTTCGTCACCGCCCAGTGGATCGCCGACTTCGACCAGCTTCTCTCCGCCTGGGGGCAGGGGGAGGAGGGGGACTCCGGGTTCGCGGAGGAGACGGAGTCGGAGGAGAGGGCATGAAGCTTCCCTTTTCAGAATTTCCGGTGGGGGAGCGTTCGGGCTTCCGACTCCACCGCTTCGAGCTCTACAACTGGGGGACCTTCCACGAGCGGGTCTGGAGCCTCCACCCCCGGGGCGATAACGCCCTCCTGACCGGAGACATCGGCTCGGGGAAGTCCACCCTGGTGGACGCCCTGACCACCCTTCTGGTCCCGCCCCAGAAGATCGCCTACAACAAGGCGGCGGGGGCCGAGGCCCGGGAGCGCTCCCTGCGCTCCTACGTTCTGGGCCACTTCCGCTCCGAGCGCTCCGACACCGGCCTCGCCGCCCGCCCCGTCGCCCTCCGGGAGCCGGGGGGCTATTCGGTGATTCTCGGGGTCTTCAGAAACGAGGACCTCGACCAGACCGTCACCCTGGCCCAGGTCTTCTGGATGAAGGATCTGACCGGCCAGCCCTCCCGCTTCTATGCGATCAGCGACAGGGACCTCGCCATCGCCACCCACTTCGCCGCCTTCGGCTCCGAGATGGCCGATCTGAAAAAGCGCCTCCGGGGCCTTCCGAAGACCGAGCTCTTCGACACCTTCCCGCCTTACGGGACCTCCTTCCGCCGCCGCTTCGGGATCGACAACGAGCAGGCCCTCGACCTCTTCCACCAGACCGTCTCCATGAAGTCGGTCGGGAACCTTACCGGCTTCGTCCGGGAGCACATGCTCGAACCGGGGACGGCGCTCGGCCGGATCGAGGCCCTGATCGCCCATTTCGAGGATCTCACCCGGGCCCACGAGGCCGTTGTCCGGGCCCGGATGCAGGTGGAGCGGCTCACCCCCCTGGTGGCGGACTGCGATCGCCTCGACGGCCACGAGACCGAGATCCGGACCCTCGAGCGGCGCCTCTCGGCCCTTGCCCCCTGGTTCATGGGGAGGGAGCGGACGCTCCGGGAGGAGGAGCTTCGGGAGATCCGCCTCTCCCTGGCCCAGATCGGGGAGCGGATGGAGTTGCTCGAGGAACAGAGGGAGTCGGTGAGCCGGGAGCGCGACGAGGTCCGGGCGGCGATCGCCGTCAACGGCGGAGACCGGCTGGCGCGTCTCCGGGAGGAGATCCGCCAGAAGGAGACCCAGCGGGCGGAGCGTCTGAAGCGGGCGGAGCGCTACGACGCCCTGGCCCGCTCCCTCGGCCTCCCCGCGATCTCCTCTCCCGAGGCCTTCCATGAGACCCGGTCGGCCCTGGAGGGTCTTTCGGAGCGGGACGGCCGGCGGCGGGAAGAGCTTCGGGAGCAGGAATCGGCCGTCTCGCTGCGACGCCAGACCCTTTCGCTCCGCCATCAGGGACTCGTGGCCGAGATCACCTCCCTCCGTCTCCGGCATTCCTCCATCCCCGCCGGACCGCTTGCGCTCCGGACGACCCTGTGCGAGGCTCTGGGCCTTCCGGAATCCCACCTTCCCTTCGCCGGGGAGCTCGTGGCCGTCCGGGAGGAGGCGCGGGAATGGGAGGGAGCCATCGAGCGGGTCCTTCACAGCTTTGCCCTCTCCCTTCTCGTTTCCGGGGAGCTCTACCCCGCCGTCACGGAATGGGTCGACCGGAACGCTCTTTCCGGGCGCCTGGTCTACTACCGGGCGACAGACCGGCCGGAAGGTCCCCCTCCGGTCCCATCCCCCGCATCCCTTGTCAAAAAGCTCGTCTTCCGGGATGAGTTTCCCGTCGCCGGATGGCTGTCGGACTATCTGGCGCGCCATTTCGATTACGCCTGCGTGGATCGGATCGAGGATTTCCGGAGGGAGCCCCGGGCCCTCACCCGGGCGGGGCAGGTCAAGGGGAGCCGGGGGCGCCACGAAAAGGACGACCGCTTTTCCATCGACGACCGCACCCGGTACGTTCTGGGATGGAGCAACAAGGAGAAGATCGCGGCCCTCGAGCGGGAGGCGGGGGCCCTCGAACCACCGATCGCCGCCTGCGACCGGGAGCGGCGGGAGATCCTCCGGGAGGAAAAGTCCCTCGCCTCCCGGGCCGAGTCTCTGGGCCGGATCGGCGAATACCGCGAGTACCGGGAGCTCGACTGGCGCTCGCTCGCCATCGAGATCGAAGATCTTCGGGAGGAGCAGCGGCGTCTCGAGGAAGGCTCCGGAATCCTCCGGGTTCTGGAGACGCGCCTCGGGGCCCTCGAGAAGAGCCTTCGGGAGCTCTCCGCCGAAATCGCCGCCCTCCAGGGACGGCGCGGACGGGAGGAGCACCAGAAGGACGAGACGGAGAGCCGGATCGCCGCCCTCTCCCGGGAGCTTGCGGAATTTCCGGAGGAGGAAGCCCTCGCGCTCTTTCCCGCCCTTTCCGAGGAGATCGGGCGCCACTATCCCGGCGAGGAGCTGGCGAGCCTCGACCGCCTCGCTCTCTGCGAACGAGGGGTCCGCGGGGCCCTCTCCTCCCGCCTCAAGCGGGAGCAGGAGAGCCGGGAGGCGTTGCGGGAGCGCCTGATTTCGG
>DAIBSV010000132.1 GCA_027415455.1 Nitrospirota bacterium
GGCAAAGAAAATCCGATCGCCTTTGACGTGAATGGGACCGTCCGCGAAGCCCGGGGATTGACTTCAAGAAGATAGACTGTTTCATTTTGAACAGCAAACTGAATATTCATGAGGCCGGTCACTTCAAGGGCCTCTCCAAGAATTTTTGTTTGCCGGACGATTTCGTTCTGAACCTGAATCGAAAGCGTCTTCGGAGGGATGAAACAGGCCGAATCCCCCGAGTGGATCCCTGCCTGCTCGATATGCTCCAGAATTCCACCGATTGCAATTTCACGACCGTCTCCGATCGCATCCACATCGACCTCGGTGGCATCCGAAAAAAAGGAATCGATCAAAAGGGGAAAACGAAAGTCGATGGTGGCAATTCGCTTTTTATATTCGTTCCAGTCTTTCTCGTCGTAGAGAATCTCCATGGCCTCCCCTCCGAGTACATAGGAGGGTCGAACGAGAACCGGGAATCCGATTCTCCGGATCTCCTCCATCCCATCGTCGAGATCGGAGACCAGCCCGCTCCGGGGTTGCAAAAGGCCTAACCGGTCGATAAGACCTCGGAAACGTTCCCTGTTCTCTGCAAGATCGGTCATCTCGCAGGATGTTCCAAGAATGGGAACACCCGCGTCATGGAGACTTTTCATCAACTTGAGAGGCGTCTGGCCACCAAATTGAACGACAACTCCCCTGGGCTGTTCCCTGTCGACGACCGCGAGGACATCCTCCAGGGTGAGCGGTTCGAAGAAGAGCCGGTTCGAGACATTGAAGTCTGTCGAGACTGTCTCGGGATTGCAGTTCATCATGACGGCTTCATATCCCAACTCCCGAAGGGCCATCACTCCGTGGACGCAACAGTAGTCGAACTCCACCCCCTGACCGATCCGGTTCGGCCCCGATCCCAGAATGAGGACAGACTCTTTCCCCTTTTTTTCCTTCCTCCATTCGGGAGCCCCCTGATAGGTGCCATAAAGATAAGGGGTTCTGGCGGCGAACTCACCGGCACATGTGTCGACCGTCCGGAATCGGGCTTCGACTCCCCGGCGAAGTCGCATCTCGCGAAATTCTTGCTCTTTCACCCCGAGAAGACGGGAGAGACACCTGTCGGAAAATCCGTTTTCCTTGATACGGCGGAGAAGGTCGTCGGGAAAAAGGGCGAGCGGTTCCCCCATAAAGGCGGATACCTTCCTTTCCAGCTCGATGATTTCTCCGATCTCCCGGAGGAACCAGCGATCGTACCCTGTCCAGATCGCCACTGTTTCTTCAGGAATCCCGCGCCGAAGGGCCTCCCCGATCTGGTGAATTCTCCTGTCGGACGAGATCTTGAGAATACGCCCGATTTCCTCCGGATCGTCAGGAAGAAGCTCCGGCATCAGATGATCGGTCCCGTTCTCGAGGGATCGAAGGGCCTTCAGGAGAGCCTCCCTGAAATTATGTCCGATCCCCATGGCCTCTCCCACCGACTGCATTTGCGGCCCCAGAACACGGTCTGACTGGGGGAATTTTTCAAAATGAAATCGGGGAATCTTGACGACGACATAGTCGAGCGAAGGTTCGAAGGAGGCGGGGGTATTCCCCGTGATCTCATTATCGATTTCATCGAGCGTATATCCAATGGCAACGCGCGTGGCGACGCGCGCGATCGGGAATCCCGTGGCCTTTGAGGCCAAGGCCGAACTTCTCGATACACGAGGATTCATCTCGATCACAACAAACCGGCCATCCGCCGGATTGACGGCAAACTGGACGTTGGATCCTCCGGTCTCGACTCCGACCTCCCTTAGAATCGCGATCGCGGCATCTCGAAGCGTCTGATACTCCCTGTCGGTCAGCGTCATGGCCGGAGCGACGGTGATGCTGTCTCCCGTGTGGACCCCCATGGGATCAACATTTTCGATCGAGCAGACGATGATCGCGTTGTCCTTCGCATCACGAACGACCTCAAGCTCGAATTCCTTCCATCCCAGGAGTGATTCCTCGACAAGGATCTCTCCGATTGGACTCTGTTCGATTCCGAAGAGGACCGCACGGGAAAACTCGTCGCGATTATAGACGACGGATTGCCCCGTTCCACCCAGGGTAAAAGACGGTCGAATCAATACCGGGAAGGAAAGACTGGCCAGGGCCTCCTGGGCCTCGGCCAGGGACTTCACGATGAAGCTCTTGGGCACGGAAAGACCGATCCTGGCCATGGCCTCCTTGAACTTGCCCCGATCCTCCGCCATTTCGATCGTTTCGATTGAAGATCCGAGAAGTTCGATCCCCATCGCTTCGAGAATTCCCTCTTTAGACAGTGCGACCGCCAGATTGAGCGCCGTCTGACCACCCATTGTGGGCAGAATGGCATCGGGACGTTCCCGCCGCAGAACCTCAGCCACCTTTTCCACTGTCAGAGGGACCATATAGATGGAGTCGGACAGGTCCGGATCGGTCATGATCGTCGCCGGATTGGAGTTGACCAGGGAGACACGATATCCCTCTTCCTTAAGAACCTTGAGGGCCTGGGTCCCCGAATAGTCGAACTCGCCGGCCTGACCGATCACGATCGGACCGCTTCCGACAATCAGAATGTGGTGAAGATCCTCTCTTCTTGGCACAATGTCTCCTGCTCTGTTGATGCGGACGAGTCATCCCCGTCCTCTCCGTATTCCTGCACATATCCCTCGAGAAGACCCTCTGAAAAAAGGGTGTCGAGACCGTCTTCATATTCCTGGAGAGAGAGTCTTCGTGACAGCGCTCCCCCACGGGAGGCGCGATGGGCTGGAAAATACTGGGCCATCAGGGAAATCGCGGTGGCGGACCCAAGACTCTCACGGATGAAGCGGGCTGTTTCGGAAAAGCCCGAGATCCCTTCCGGGAGAAGCAGATGGCGGATAAGCAGCCCTTTCTTGGCCAGCCCCTCCCCATCGAGCTGAAGCGGCCCCACCTGTTGCGCCATGAGACGGACGGCCTCGCGGTTGATCGCCGCGTAGGAAGGAGCTTTCGAATAGCGGAGGGCCATCCTGTCGTCGGAGTACTTCATGTCCGGAAGGTAGACGTCGACCAATCCGTCCAGGAGGGCGATCATGGAGGGGGCCTCATACCCGTTTGAGTTATAGACGACCGGGAGGGAGAGCCCCTCCTGCCGGGCGAGGACCAGTCCGTGAACAATCTGTGGAACGACATGGCTCGGCGTCACCAGATTGATATTGTGGGCTCCCCGACTTTGAAGCGAAAGAAAGACGTCCTTGAGTTCCAGCGGGGTGACCTCCCGACCGTAGCCGTAGGCACTGAGGGGGAAATTCTGGCAGTAGTCACAGGCCAGGTTGCAATAAGCAAAAAATACAGTCCCTGATCCCCGGGTCCCTGTCAGACAGGGTTCTTCTCCAAAATGGAGGTTCGCAGCAGAAAGGCGTGCGAAAAATCCCGTTCGGCAGGTTCCTGTCTCTCCTTCCAGCCTGTTCACCCCGCAATGACGAGGACAGACGCGACATGACCGGAGCGCCTCGTACCCTTCCGCAACACGAATATGGTCCCGTTCATCCCGGATACCGGACAGGTCCTGGAATTCCCCCGGATTCACGGGTTCTTCCCGGACATCATGTTTAAAAAGGAGCCGAAGACGCTCCGGGCGTCATGGGGACCCGGGGCGGCTTCCGGATGAAACTGGACCGAATAGATGCGGGTCTCCCGAAACCAAAGCCCTTCCAGTGACCGGTCGTAGAGGCTTTCGAAAGTCTTGGTCGCGCCGGACGGCAGGGTTTCGGCATCCACGGCATAGTTATGGTTCTGTGACGTGATCAGGACCTTTCCGGTCAGTCGGTCAAGAACGGGATGGTTGACCCCGTGATGGCCAAAAGGCAGTTTGTAAGTCCGAGCTCCAACCGCCCGGGCCAGCAGCTGGTGTCCAAGACAGATTCCAAAAAGAGGAAGACGACCTACCAACCCCCGGATCTCCGAGACGATATCGTCGAGAACCGCCGGATCTCCAGGGCCATTGGAAAGGATGACCCCGTCCGGCCGGTCTTCAAGAATCTGCCGCGCTTTCGTCTCGGACGGAACTACCGTGACCTCGATTCCAAGATCAAGGAGGTTCCGGACAATCGACTCCTTGGCTCCATAATCCACGAGAACTGCCCGAAAGGCCGCCGGTCCTGAAGGATGCACTGTCCGCGCCATGGACGAGGAGACCTTGCGAACATAGTCGGTTTCGGAGATGGAGGGGATGGCGCGGGCCGCCTCGACCAGTTCCTCGGAGCTCCGGTCCTCGGTCGTCAGAATGCCCCGCAGGCTCCCCCTCTCCCGGATCCGGAGCGTCAGCAGCCGGGTGTCTATTCCGGAAGCCGCCACCACTCCTTCCTCCCGGAAATAATCCGGAAGGGACGTTTTTGCCCTGTGGTTCGAAGGAAATGATTTGATTTCCCTTGCCACAAATCCCGAAAGGTGGACCTTTCCGGACTCGGCATCCTCCCGGGTGATCCCGGTATTTCCGATCATCGGAGCGGTCATGACCACAATCTGTCCGGCATAGGAGGGATCGGTGAGAACCTCTTCATATCCGCTCATGGCGGTATTGAAGACGAACTCACCCGATACCGTCCCCGGAACCCCGGCGGAATGTCCTCCCAGGACCGTCCCGTCCTCCAATGCGAGCGTGATTTTCCGGAATCCGTCCAGATCAGCCACACACGTCTCCTTCCCCATCGAACACGACACGGCCCCCGACAATCGTCTTCAGGACCTTCCCCTTCATCAAAGATCCCGTAAAAGGACTGTTCCGGCTTTTTGAGTAGTAACCAGGACGGCCGGCCTCCCATTCTCCCGAGAGATCGAGCAGAACAAAGTCCGCCAAGCCTCCCGGAACCAGACGACCGTGCGGAAGACCGAAAAGCGCTGCCGGCCTGAAGGAAAGACGGTAAATCAGCTCCGAAAGCGACAGGTGTCCTTCCCTGACAAGCGCGAGGGAAAGAGAAAAGGCCGTTTCGAGACCAATGATTCCGAAGGGAGCCCGGTCGAATTCCTGCTCCTTTTCGTGAGGGGCTGATCTGGACGGATTCCGGAAAATCACGCTCGCATTGGAGGACGGGAC
>DAIBSV010000133.1 GCA_027415455.1 Nitrospirota bacterium
ATCGACGATCTCCGCCTCGATGACCGGCGCCTTGAGCTTCGGCACAACCTTTTTCCGGATGGAGCGGACCGTGGCGAGGAAACCTGTTTCGGTGCCCTCGCGAAGATCCGAGATCGTCATCCGAACGCGTCTGTCCTCATAGCGGAAGGGAAAGGAATACAGGAGGTCCAGAATGTTCAGGATTCCCCGCCGCTCCAGCCTCGTCCGGCGGCGCGGTCCGATAGAGGGGCACTGGTCGAGCCCCGCGGTCAGCTTGAGGGATTTGGTCGTGATTCCGGACAAGGAATTTCCCGGTTGGAGTTGGTCATCTTCGGCCTTGGCCGATTTCCGGCCATTATAGCAGGAGCGCCGCCCCTTGTCCGGGACCCGGACCGGGTTGATTTGCAGGATTGGATTCGGTTAGAATGCACGAATGTTTCATTCCAATGACTTTTAATGGGGGCGACAATGGCAGCATCGTGTTTCGTATGTGGCAAAACGAAGGTGGTCGGCAACCAGATCAGCCACTCTCATCGCGTATCCAAAAGGTTTTTCAAGCCCAATCTGCAGACGGTCCGGGCCATCGTCGAAGGGCAGCCCCGACGCGTCCGAGTGTGCACCCGTTGCATCCGGAGCGGCAAGGTCCAGAAGGCGATCTAGCGTCACCTCTCCCTTTCGGCCTCTCGAAAGAGGACCGAAAGGGGAATCTCCCCTACCCCGTTCCCCCCTTCCATGCAATGACATCCACCTCGAGTCCGACCCCTTTCGGAAGCGCGGCCACTCCGACGGTCGTCCGGGCCGGATAAGGTTCCCTGAAAAAGGAGGCGCACGCCTCGTTCACCGTCTGGAAGGCCGAAAGATCGGTCAGATAGAGGGTCAGCTTCACGACATCGGACGACCGATACCCGGCCTCAGCCAGCATCTTTCCCAACCGGTCGAAGATCACCCGGGCTTCGGCCTCCACACCCCCGGGAACAACCCGGCCTTCGCCATCAAGGGCGATCTGACCTGACAGGAAAAGCCATCCTCCAGCCTCGATTCCCGGACTGTAGGGGCCAACGGGAGGGGGCGCTCCCGGAGGTGCGGCCACGACCCTGCGACTTCCCTCTCTGCTAAAAGACATGGAGGGTCAACCCCAGACTCGCCCCGATCACGGCATAGTAGACCGTTGCCACCTTCGGGCTTCTGTTGATCCGACAGGCGACGGCGCCGCATCCGTCCCGCGTCAAAAAGGAGCTCAGGAGATATCCGAAGGCTGCGCCTCCCGCTCCGCCCCAGACCATTGCCGTATAATCCATTGTCTCCCCTTCCTTTTCCACCGGATTGTCCTCCGTGGATCACCGGCCCCGAACACACTATAATGAGAGATGTTTCATATCGATTATTTTAACACCAGGGAGTCGACAATGGCCAAAGTCAAACTGATCTATGCGAGCTGGTGCCCCTCCTGCCCGGCCGCCAAAAGTTTCTGGAACCGTCTTCGACAGGAGATCCCGTTCAATTACGAGGAGATCGACATCGACACCCCCCGGGGCAAGGAATTGGCGGAGCGGTACAACATCAAGTCCGTCCCGACCTCCCTCGTCAACGACCGTCCCTATTTCGTCGGTGTCCCCGAAAAACAGCGGGCCATCACCCTCCTCAGATCGTCCCATTAGAAGAAATCGGAGCGACCCAGCGGGGGCCGGAAATGGCCCCCTCCCCCAACATTACGGCTGAGCCTTCGTCGGATCGGGCCATCCCATCCGTCCCAGCGACGAAATATACATGGCCAGATCGTTTTGCTGCTGTTTGGTCAGGTAGGTGAAGTCCGGCATGATGGAGTCCGGAAAGTGCGCCTTCGAATTCACGAACTGGACTGTCAGCCAGTGTACGGAATGTCCCACGAGCCCCTCTTCAGAAAGATCCGGCCCGATTTTCCCTCCCTTGTCAAAAACGGTATGACATCCGAGACAGCCGGACTGGTTGAAGACGACCTGTCCCCGCACCATGGCAGCCCTGTCCACGTCGACAAGCTTCTTGTACCCGTTTTCTGCCATCAGGGACAGGACCAGCATTGACACCAGAACCGTCAGGGTCGACAGAACGGAGAAAGGCCGCCTGAAGGGCGAACGGACCGGCTTCTTGTCGAGGAAGGGGAGAAAAACGAGGACCACGGCGATCAGAACCGGCAGGCCCACGACCCCTACAATCTCGGGACGGATCATTTTGAGCAGCTGGAATATCCAGTCGAAGTACCAGGCCGGAGTCGGATTGTAAGCCGCGTTCGAGGGGTTTGCCACCGATTCGAGTCCGGGAGGACGCAGGACGGCGAGGAGCAGGATCAGAATGAACACGCCCATCATCCCGAGGGAGTCCATCAGGACCTGGCGGGGATAGAAGGTGTCCTTCGTCGCCTCGTTCTGTTCCGCTGTTCCCGAAAAAGGCCCGGCCGGTCCCACCCGCCGAAAGATCACCATGTGGAGCATCACGAAAACGATGAAGAGCGTCGGCAGGATCATGGTGTGAATCGTGAAGAAATGGGAAAGCGTCAGGGCCCCGAGCCCCACTCCGCCTCGAATGGCATCCTTGATGGCCTCCCCGACGAGAGGAACGAGACCAATCATGTTGGTTCCGACGATTGTCCCCCAATAAGCCCGCTCGTCCCAGGGAAGCAGATATCCCGAGAAGGCCGCCGTCATCGTGAGGGCAAGGAGGACCGTTCCGACCAGCCACATGATCTCCCGGGGCCTCTTGTAGGCTCCCCAGAGAAACACCTGTAGAAGATGGATCCCAACCGCGATGACCATGATCGAGGAGCCCCAGTAATGGATGCCCCGGATCAGACGGCCAACCGGAACTCCCTGGTAAGTCAGGTGGTCGATGTAGTTGATGCTGTCCCAGGCATGGTCGGGGGTTCCCCCGTAATAGAAGGCCAGCATCATGCCGGTGATGAACTGCTGAATCAGAACGAACAGGACCATGGATCCCGGAATGTAGGCCCACCGGGATCCGCCCGGCATCGGCTCGTTCAGGAGAAAGCTCATGAGGGCGCGTATCCGGACCCGCTCATCAAGGTATTCGATAATTTTCTGACCCATTAAAGCGCTCCTTCCCTCAGGCCAGGCGAACCTTGGCCGCGATTCCAATGGCAAACTGCTCGTAGATGACCGATATGGATCCGTCGGGGGCAATGCGGACCGGAAGCTGGTCCATCGGCCGGGGGGCCGGCCCTCCGATCCGATTCCCGTTCAACTGGTAGATGGAATGGTGGCAGGGACAGATGAAGAGCTTTTGCCCCTTGTGCCACTGGGGCTCGCATCCGAGATGGGGACAGATCGGGGAAAGAACCGTGAGCCGTGGATCGGAATCATTTTTTTCGAGAGGAGAATCGAGGTTCTTCTTCTGATCCTCCGATTCGGACCAGGGGTCGGCAGCCCCGGAATGGCGGATGAGCCAGACGGAGCGGTCCTCGGGAACCCGCATCCATCCGCTGACCGAGACGGCCCGGAAGGATTTCTGGACAGGCTCATCCATCGGAAGATCCTGTAGCTTGACGCCGAGATCCCGCCAGTTGTCGGTGACGGGTGTGCTGGCAGCCGCCATGATGTATCCCCCGATCGGAACGACGAGACTGACCCCGATTGCCGTGGCCAGGAGGGCGACCGACTTGGCCATGAAGGCTCGCCTCGACAGGCACGCCTCCTCTCCCATTTCCCGGATATCGAGAGGCTTGATCGTCACGAGAGCCCCCAGCTCGATATGATGGCCCGGGGGGAAAAACCAGGGGGGCACTTCTTCGTACTGCGTCGGATCGAAGACCGGAGACTGGTGGATGTCCTGCTCGGGCAGCGTGGTGCGGATCTCCGTTCCGCTCACGGAGGTCACCTTTTCGAGAGGGATCATGTGGAGGGATTCGAGGGATCGGACAACCAGCCCTGTCACATGATGAAGAGACTCGGAAAAAAGAACTTTTTCGAGACGCCCGAGAGTCTCCCCCCGGAGCCCGAGAACAGGAATGCCGACCCTGTATGTCACATCTTTGCCCATAAGAATCTCCCGTCTAGCGCGATCATCGCATTTCGAGGGCCCCCCTCTCAGCCTTGGGGCCAAAATCCGGAGGTCCCCTCGAGTCCCCTTCCCGACGGAGGTCTCAAAACATTCCCATCTGGCGGTAGCCCAGGTCCACGAACAGCACCTCTCCCGTTACAGCCCGCATCAGGGGAGACAAAAGGGCCGCGGTGGCGTCGCCCACCTCCTCCGATGTCAGCTCCTGCCCCTTCAGGGGGGCCCTGTCAGACACCGCCTTCTGCATGTCGACAAATCCCTTGATGGCCCGGCCGGAAGCCGTCTTGATCGGACCCGCACTGACGGCGTTGACCCTGATTCCCGAGGCCCCGAGGTCGTAGGCCAGATAGCGGACCGAGGCTTCGAGCGCCGCCTTGGCGGCCCCCATGACGTTGTAGTGGGGAACGATCCGTTCCGACCCCAGATAGGTCATGGCGACCACCGAGGAACCGGACCGCATGAGCGGCGCAAAGGCCCGGCAGAGAACCACCAGGGAGAAGGCGCTGATCTCCTGTGCAAGGAGGAACCCCTCACGACTCGTCCCTAAAAAGGCCCCGTCCAGCTCCTCTCTTTTCGCGAAGGCGATGCTGTGGACAAGTCCATCCAGTGTGACTCCTTCGGACCTGAGCCTTTCGGCCACCGCGGCCACCTCGTCGTCGTTTCGCACGTCGAGTGGCAGGAGCAAACTCCCGCGGTGGTCCTCCGGAAGTTCTTCCAGCAGCTTGCCGATGGTGGTTTTCTGGGAGTCCCCCAGATAGGTAAGGGTCACCCGGCCCCCGTTCCGGACGACCGACTGGACGACAGCCCAGGCGATCGACCAGCGGTTGGCGACTCCCGTGACAAGGACATGGCGACCGGAAAGGAGGGAGGGGGAGGATGAGAGAACTCCGGAAGAGGAGGATGTCATTTTTTCTTCCTCGAATTGTAGGTGACTGGAATAGTATCCGACTGACCTTGGATTTCGGTCAGCGGATACCCGGAAAGCCACGTCGTTTCATGGTC
>DAIBSV010000134.1 GCA_027415455.1 Nitrospirota bacterium
GGAATGTTCACCGGAGGATCTGGCCCGGTGGGTGCTCGAATCCGGACGGAATCTCCGGGTCCAGGTCCAGCTGCACAAGATCCTGTTCGATCCGGCAAGGAGGGGTGTCTAGGTGGAGCAGAAGGCCGGAGGACGCGGTGTGGTCCTCGTCAGCGGAGGAATGGACAGCGCGGTGACGGCGGCGCTGGCGCGGGAGGAGTGCGATTTCCTGGGATTCCTGCACGTCCGGTACGGGGGACGGACCCAGGAGCGGGAGGAGCGCGCCTTTCGGGCCCTGGCGGCCCACCTGTCTCCGGAGCGCACCCTCGTGACCGACTGTCCCTCTCTTCGGGATATCGGAGGCTCCGCCCTGACCGACCGGGAACTCGAGATTCCCGAGGGGGCCCTCGACCGGGAGGGGATCCCGGTCACCTATGTCCCCTTCCGGAACGCCCACTTCCTGTCGGTGGCCGTCTCCTGGGCCGAGGTCCTCTCCTGCGACCGGATCTACATCGGCGCGGTGGAGGAGGACAGCTCGGGATACCCGGACTGCCGCCGGATCTTCTACGACGCCTTCGAAGAGGCGGCGCGGCTGGGTACCGCGACCGCGGGGTCTTCCCTGTCCATCCGGACTCCGGTGATCCGGATGGACAAGGGCCGGATCGTGCGGGAGGGGCTCCGACTGGGGGTTCCCTTCGCCCTGACCTGGTCCTGCTACCGCGACGGCGCCAGGGCCTGCGGGCGCTGCGACAGCTGTCTTCTCCGGCTTCGGGGCTTTGCCCGGGCCGGCGCGACAGATCCCCTCGAATACGAAAACGGTCCCGCAGGGACCGCCTGATCGCCATCGAACCCTCCGGGCATGATCCCGGAAGATACGGAACGGAAAGGACGCTCCATGACGAAAATCGATCTTCTGACCACCGATCCCCTCAAGAAAAAAACATCGGCCCTCATTCTGGGCCTCTTCGAGGATGAGAAGACCCCCTCTCCGCTCGTCAAGGCCGCCGACCTGGCCCTCGGGGGGGAGATCGCACGCATGCGCAAAAACGGAGAGCTCCGGGGCAAGGCGGGGGAGACGACCCTCCTTCCGACCTACGGACGTCTCCCCGCCCGATATCTCCTCCTCGCGGGGCTCGGAAAGGCCGAAAGCCTCACCTCCGAATCCCTCAGGAAGGCCTCGGGATCGGCCGCCTCCCTTCTGCGGAGCCGGAACCTTCCGGATGCCGTCACCGCCCTCGCTCTGGGAAGCGCCGATCCGGCCGCCGACACCGAGGCGGTCGTGGAGGGAACCCTTCTCTCGCTCTATCGGTTCGAGAACTACAAGAGCGAGAAGGCTCCGGAGGGGCCCTATCTTCTGAAATCCCTTTCGGTGGCCACGGACAGGAAGAGCGAAAAGGCCGCCGAAACCGGCCGGATCTGGGGAGAGACCGTCTCCCGCAACACCATTCTGGCCCGCGATCTCGGCAACCACCCCGCCAACGTGGCCACCCCGACCATGATCGCAAAGACCGCGGAGGACGAGGCCCGGAAGCGGGGAATTACCGTCCTGGCCTACGATCGGGAAAAACTTGAGCGCATGGGTCTGAACGCCCTGGTGGGGGTGGCCAAGGGTTCGGACGAGCCGGCCCGGCTGATCGTGCTCGAATACCGTCCGGAAAAGCCGGTGAACGACCGTCCGTTCCTCCTGGTCGGAAAGACCCTGACCTTCGACAGCGGGGGGATTTCTTTAAAGCCCGCCGACAAGATGGAGCTCATGAAAGGAGACATGAGCGGCGGGGCCGCCGTCCTGGGGACGATTCTCTCCGTGGCCGACCTTGGTCTTCCCGTCCATGTGGTGGCGGTGATGCCCGCCACCGAGAATATGCCTTCCGGCCGGGCGAACAAGCCGGGGGATGTCGTGACGGCCTACAACGGCAAGACCATCGAGATCATCAACACTGATGCGGAAGGACGGCTCATCCTGGCCGACGCGCTCTCCTTCGGGATCCGCACCTACCATCCTGCCCTCGTGATCGATGTGGCGACGCTGACCGGCGCGGTCGTGGTCGCCCTGGGGGGACAGGCCCTCGGGATTCTGGGAAACAACGAGGAGCTGATCGAGCGGACCCGGAAGATGGGCGAGGAGACCGGAGAGCGGGGCTGGCCCCTTCCCCTCTTCGAGGAGTATTTCGAGCAGATCAAGTCCGACGTCGCCGACATCCGGAACACGGGCTCCAAGGGCGGGGCCGGCACAATCACAGGGGCGGCTTTCCTTCATCATTTCGTGGACGAAACCCCCTGGGTCCATCTCGACATCGCCGGCACGGCCTGGGTGGATTCGAGCGAGCCTTACAAGCCCAAGGGCAACGTGGGGATGGGGGTCCGTCTCATGACCCACCTTTTGAAGGATCTGGCGGAGCATCCCCTGGCCGGCTCTTCGAAGGCGAAGGCTGCGGGAGCGCGGAAGGCGCGCCGGGCCTAGCCCCGCGCCCGGACGTCCATGGCGACGAAGAAGAAAGAGGAAAAGGAGTCGGGGGAGGCATCCCGAGCTCGGGCGGTCGCGACCAACCGCAAGGCGCTATTCCGCTATGAGATCCTCGAGAAGGTCGAGGCCGGGCTTGTTCTTCTGGGGACCGAGGTGAAGGCGCTCCGGGAAGGGCAGGTCAATCTGGCCGACGCCTTCGTGCGGTTCGAGGGGGAGCAGGCCTATCTCTACCAGATGCACATCGGGCCCTACCGGGGAGGAAACCGGGAAAATCACGAGCCCTTCCGGGTGAGAAAGCTTCTCCTTCACAAGAAGGAGATCTTGCGCCTTTACGGGCTCACGCTCCAGAAGGGCTTGACGGTTGTTCCCCTTGGGATATACTGTAATGACAGAAAGCGATACAAGGTCACACTGGCTCTCGTGAAAGGAAAAAGTCAGGTTGACAAGCGGGAGACTATCAAACGTCGTGAAGCCGACCGCGAAATTTCACGGGTGTTCCGATCCAATCAGAAGTTTTCGAAGCGGGACACCTGACTTATCTCATGGGGGCGACCTGGATTCGACGGGGACAGGAAAGCCCAGATTGCATGCCGAGGTACCTGGAGCCTCGTAAATCACCTAGGACAATCCAAATGCCAACGAACCTATGGCACTCGCAGCTTAACCTAAAAAACTAAGACTGCGCGCCGGAGAAGCAGCGCCAACCTGACTTCCGAGGCGTCGACGATGTTGGCTGGCTGAGAGGGTCCGTCCCTGCCCGATCGGCGAGACCTGAGGGACTCGCGGATTTTCCGGTGTGCCTTTTCCCCGGGAATCTGCTAAAACCAAATAAAGGCTAAGCATGTAGTAATCTGGCGTGGACCGTTTCCGGACGCGGGTTCAATTCCCGCCGCCTCCACCATTTCATTGTTTTTTGCCATTCCAGAAATGAGTTGGGAACCATAAAATGTCGCAAACGACATTTTATGGTTCTTTTTCTTGCGACACGTTATCGTTCCGACAATTTATCCTTCCCAGAATTTATCATCATGATTTACGATTGTTCCCGGACAGTCTGTCAGCGAAAGCCTTAGCACGACAGCGCAGGAAGTCTAATCTTTCAAAAATGGGAGAGGCGGTGGTCTGAAGATTGCCCCCTATATTTTGATCAGGATAGAAAAGTGGGAGAAGAATCGAGGAAGATTCCAGAAAAATTCTAGGTTGGGAGGATTTTCTTGGGCTCTTTTCCCAAAAAACAGATGTTTTGATACGTCGGAAGTCGCACCAGGGGGGTGAGAAGAAGTAGGCGGGGGGGCGACAAGGATGCGAGTGGGAGGTGGGATCAGCCGGACTTGAACCCAGCGGCTTCGAGCTTCTTCAGCGTTCTTTTCCGATGAGACCGGTCGTAGATGGTCTTTCTTTGCTTTGTATACGCATGAAAAAAGAGAACCTTTTCCGGGGTAGAGAGACCGGAGGGGAGGAGGGAGCCGAGGAATCTTTTGGCCATGGGGAAGGAGACGGACGTTTTTTTTTGAGTGTGAGCTGAACGCCCTGAAGGAAATGATGGGCCAGGAAGACATAGAACATGTGGCGTCTCCAGCCACGGAAAGAGCGATGTTCGTAGTCTCCCATGCCGAGGTGAGACTTGCACTCCTCGAAGGAGCGCTCAATGGACCAGCGAAGAGTTGCGGCGTGACCGAACTGCTCGAGGGTGGTGGCTTCGGGAGCGTTGGAGAGGGCGAAGCGCATCTCTCCCTCCGGCGTTTTGAGCACGATCAGCCACTCGGGACGGACGTTGTCCTCGGGAAACTCGGGCACACGCCAGACCCGGCAGGCGTGAAGGAGGGCCCCGATGGGTCCCTTGGCCCCCTCTTTGAGGATCATTGGCGTGAAAGAGAATGTCTTGGCCAAGTCGGAGACGGTCATGGGAGTCTCGGTCAGGCGCAGCTTGGACGGGGCCTTCCCCCGGGAGGCGTGGCGTTTGGGAACCTTCCATTGTGGGGCTGAGGTCAGCACGTGAAGGTTGCTCCGGACGGAGGCCAGGTAGGAGCGGCCTTCGGGAAGCTCCGCGAGGAACTTCCGGTCCATCCCGAAGGTGGCGTCGCACCCAATCCAAGCGGCCGGAAAGAGGCCGGATCGATCAAGATCCCGGATCATCTCGCCGGCGATCTGGGGCTTGGTTTTAAAGACCTGATCTTTGGGGATGCCGGTTTTCTCTCGCCTCTCGGCATAGTCGTCGTCCTCGATCCATTTTTTGGGGAGGTACAGTTGGGCGTCGAGGAGCCGCTGGCCCTTGCCGCTGACATAGCCCACAAAGACGCCGGATTGGCAGTTTTCGACCTTGCCGAGTCGGCCGCAATACTGGCGGGCGACTCCCGCCGATTCTTTGCCGCTCTTGACCTGCTCCGAGGAGTCGAGGGTCAGCATCGACCGGGCCGGATCGGCGCCTGCGACGAGGGTCTCGGCAACCTGGCTCCGATAGCGGGCGAACATGGCCGCCTCGTCCCAGTCGTAGGAGCTGATGAACTGCTGGAGGCTCCGGACTCGGCCGGGGGCCTCGAGGAGAGCCA
>DAIBSV010000135.1 GCA_027415455.1 Nitrospirota bacterium
GGGAGAGGGTCCAGGGAAGGACGGGATTCGGAGATTCTCCTTCGCGGAGACGGCCCCGGACGGTCCCGTCCCGACTTACGGACCCGGGAGAGCCAGGAGAGACCGTTCGGATCGGGAGAGAGAAGCCAGAAGATCCCGTTGTTGGCCAAGAAGAAGGGGGCGAGGAGCGAGGGCGGGCAGAGACTGCCCTCCGAGCGTCCTCTCCCCTCCCCCTCCCGTCCCATCCGGAGGAAGCGCAGGGATTCCGAATCGTAACAGACGGCGGAGAGCGCGAGGAAGCCGCGGGTGGGCCTCCCGGATCTCCCGGAGCATCCCGTTCGAGGCGGAGTCCGTCGAGACGGCCAGAGCGCGGTTCGCCGATCCGGCCTCGGTCAGAGTCCGGAGAAAAAAGGGCGCAAGCCCCGAACCGGCCGAGGCCTGTCGGCCCCGGCTGTCCCGGTGGCTCTAGCCGGAGAGTCCGGTCCGTCCTCCCCGGCTAGAGGGAGACGATGGAGGGATGGGAGACGCCCTTGAAGACGTTCCGGGTGTCCACGACGAGGGGGACGGCTCCGAGGAGCTTCGTGTAGTCCACCTTGCTGTGGTTGGTGATCACCACGGCGCAGTCGAACTTCGAAAGCTCTCCGGGCTTTGCGATGTCGACCGAGGAGAGGGTCTGGCTGCCCCACCGGAGGGTCGGGAAGTAGGGGTCGGAGTAGGAGAGGACCGCCCCGGATTTTTCCAGGAGGGCCATGACGTCCAGCGCCGGCGACTCCCGAAGGTCGTTCACGTCCTTTTTGTAGGCCACGCCCACCACGAGAACCCGAGCGTTTCTCAGGCATTTCGACTGCTCGTTCAGCCCATAGACCACCCGGTTCACGACGTGGTGGGGCATGTGGCCGTTGACGACTCCGGCCAGCTCGATGAAGCGGGCCTCGAAGCCCGTCTGGCGGGCCTTCCAGGAGAGATAGTGGGGGTCGATGGGGATGCAGTGGCCCCCCAGCCCCGGTCCGGGATAGAAGGGCATGAAGCCGAAAGGCTTGGTCGCCGCCGCCTCGATGATCTCCCAGATATTGAGGTTCAGGTTGTGGCTCATGAGGGCGAGTTCGTTCACCAGGCCGATGTTGACGCTCCGGAAGGTGTTCTCGAGAAGCTTCACCATCTCCGCCGACTCGGTGGAGGTGACCGGCATCACCCGGTCCACGATCGATCCGTAGAGAAGGGAGGCGAGCCGGGTGCATTCCGGGGTGATGCCCCCCACGACCTTGGGAGTGTTCACGATGTTGAAGACGGGATTGCCCGGATCGACCCGCTCGGGGGAGAAGGCCAGGAAGAAATCGCGTCCGACCTTGAACTGCCCTTCTGCCTCCAGGGAGGGAAGCATCACCTCCCGGGTCGTTCCGGGATAGGTCGTGCTCTCGAGGATGATCAGCTGGCCGTCGGGGTTTCTGTGGGCCACCAGGTTGTCGAGGGCGGCCACGATGTAGGAGATGTCCGGGTCCTTGGTCTTTCGAAGCGGCGTGGGCACGCAGATCGAGACGGTGTCGACCTTCGACAGCTTGCCGAAGTCGGTGGTCGCCTCGAGCGTCCCCTTCTTCACGCATTCGGCAAGTTCCGCCGTCGGGACGTCGGGGATGTAGGAGATCCCCCGGTTGATCTGGTCGACCCGGGGGCCGTCGAGATCGAAGGCCACCACCCGGAATCCCTTTTTCGCGAACTCCACGGCCAGGGGAAGGCCCACGTAGCCGCATCCGATGATTCCCACCACCGCCTCGCGGCTGTGAATTTTCTTTTCCAGAGACATGAACGACTCCACGTTTAGAGTGTCAGGGTTATTCGACCGTCACCGACTTGGCGAGATTTCTCGGACGGTCCACATTGAGCCCCCGGGCGCAGGCCGTATGGTAGGCCAGAAGCTGGAGGGGAAGGGACGACAGGATCGGAAAGAAGACCGGCGAGCAGTCCGGAAGGGAGAGCTCGGTGGAGACCACCGGGGCCATCTCGGAAAAAGCGCTCTCGGAGGAGATCCCGGTGAGCCGGGCGCCCCGGGCCAGGGTCTCCTGCATGTTGCTCACCATCTTCGGAAGAAGCTTCGGGTCCGGCGAGATCAGGGAGATCACCGGGGTGCCCTGGTCGACCAACGCCAGGGGGCCGTGCTTGAGTTCGCCCCCGGGATAGCCTTCGGCGTGGATGTAGGTGATCTCCTTGAACTTGAGGGCGCCCTCGAGGGCCAGGGGGAAATCCGCTCCCCGGCCCAGAAAGAGCACGATGGGGGCGGAGGCCAGATCCCCGGCCAGTCCCATGATGGACGAGGAGAGCGAGAGGCTCTTGTCCAGGAGCCGGGGAAGCCCCAGGAACTCGGAGAGAAGCTCCTGACAGGAGAGGCCGGTCTTCTCCCGGAGCCGCTCCTCGGGGGCGAGATGGATCGCGAGAAGGGTCAGGAGGGCGATCTGGGAGAGGAAGGTCTTGGTGGCGGCCACCCCGAACTCGGGCCCCGCCTCGAGGAAGAGGGCGGCGTCGGCCTCCCGGGCGATGGTGGATCCCGGAACGTTCACGAGGGCCAGGGTCGGGACGCCGGCCTCCCGGGCCATGCGCACCGCGGCCAGGGTATCGGCCGTCTCCCCCGACTGGGTGAGCGCCACGAGGAGATCCGACTCCGGATCCAGCAGGGGATCCCGGTAGCGGAACTCGGAGGCGATTTCGACCTCCACGGGAAGGCCCGCGAGCCCCTCGATCCGGTATTTTCCGAGAAGCCCCGCATGGTAGGAGGTCCCGCACCCCACGATCCGCAGGCGCCGGGCCCCGGAGAGGACCTGGGACACCTTCGGAGGCAGGTGGACCGAAAGGCCCCCGGGACCGGAGGCGATCTTTCCCGCGAGGAGCTCGGCCAAAACCCGGGGCTGCTCGCAGATCTCCTTGACCATGTAGTGGGGGTACTCCCCCTTGCCGTGCTCCTCGGTCCGGCTGCGGCCGATCCGGCAGGCCTCCCTCTTCCGGCCGCTCGAGAGGCAGAGGATCTCGTAGGCGCCGGAGGAGTCGGCGGTCAGCAGGTCGTCGGGTTCGAGAAAGACGGTGGCGGTCACCTCGGCCGGGAAGGCGGTGACGTCGGAGGCGACGAAGAGCCCGTGGTCGCAGAGGCCGACGACAAGGGGCGCGCCCCGGTGGACGGCGACCAGGGGGTGGGCCGGATCCGAATGGAGGATCAGGAAGGAGTAGGAGCCCTCCAGCCGGTGGAGGACCGAGCGGACGGCGTCGGCCAGGGAAAGCCCGCCGGACGCCATGGCCCGGTCGACCAGGCGGACGATGGTCTCGGTGTCGGTGTCGGAGGCGAAGACCTCCCCGGAAGCCTCGAGCTCTTCTCTCAGGATCCGGGAGTTCTCGACGATCCCGTTGTGGACGATCAGCAGGGGTCCGGCGATGTGGGGATGGGCGTTCTTCTCCGAGGGAACCCCGTGGGTGGCCCAGCGGGTGTGGCCGAGGCCGGTGGTGCCGCCCGGGGCCCGGCTCCCGATCCGCTCCCGGAGCTCCTTCGTCGCCCCCACCGACTTGACGACCGCGGGGCCCTCCGGTCCCAGGACCGCCACCCCCGCGGAGTCGTAGCCGCGGTATTCGAGCTGTTCGAGACCGTCCAGAAGAAAGGGAAGGGCCGGCTTGTTTCCGGTGTATCCGACGATACCGCACATGGTCTGGTCCTCCTTGTTGGATGTGCCGACCACTTCCATGCATTTGTCGTGCCAGACCGGAAATCAGAATCCCTTCCCTCCGGATAGGCCCGGGAGGAAGGGTCCTTCTCCGGAGGGACCGGAGGGGGGAAAGGGAGGCTCTCTCGCGCAAAAGAAAGGAGATCCGCGAGAAAGACAAGGGGATCGGAAATGGGGCGCCGGGGTGTCAGGGGATTTTACAGCCCGGAGGAGAGAATGAATCAAGTCATTGCGAACAAATAATTCATGATTTTATCTTTTTGGAGTCCCTTCCGGTCGCCCGTCGGGGTAACCGACAGGTATCTTATTTTGAAAAATAAGAAATCCTCACAATCAAGAGAGAGGCGGTCAAAGGGGAAAACCGAAGGGGGGGAGGAAGGCTTTTCGTCTCCCCCCTCTTTGCCCTTCCCGGACCGTGACCCGGTGTGTCTTCGGATCCTTGTCTCCACGGGGTCTCCAGGAGGGTTCTCCGAAGGCGCGTGAGCCGGGGTCGGGGGGAAAGGAGAGCGCAATTCTTCCGCGCACAAGGGCCGAGGGGTCTTCCGGACGCGATGAGAATGAATCTGCGAGTCGTTGAAGGGAT
Organism: Nitrospirota bacterium; assembly: GCA_027415455.1. Next base: position 4,261 of record DAIBSV010000135.1, read on the forward strand.
TGATGGCGGAAACGGGTCCGGGTCATCGGACCGGAACGGGGCGGTCCGCCGAAGGGGCGCTGAATTTTCGGGAAGAAGCGAAGCATTCAGATAAAAATCGGGCCTTCACACTTTGTTGTTGGCATCACGCATAACGTGTGATTTTTCATCGATGACCAAGTCTCCCCCGGATTTAAATAGCCAATTGATCAATGGGCTATTTTTGGATATCATCGAATTTCCTCGGATCAACCTTTCTTCGGAGGCGTCGTCAACCACCCCGCCGTGAACGGCGGAGCTTGAAAGGAGGGTCTTTTCAGCTCGGGTTGACCAGGGAGAGTCGTAACCAACCGACTACGTTGCATACAGGTACAAGACCCACTGGCGGATGCTTCCTCAGTCTGCCGCTCTGGAAGTCCCGGATGCAGACAACCGCGAGGGCCAGGACGAAACGGTCCGGGACAATACGCCGGTACGCAACATTCCCGAGGGGAGACAGTCGAAAGACTGCGTCACAAGGCCCGTAAGGGCAAACCAAGGAGAAACTTCATGTCCGTATTTGTGCTCGACAAGAGAGAGACTCCACTGATGCCGTGCTCGGAAAAGCGGGCCAGGCTTCTGCTTGAACGGAAGAAGGCCGTCGTCCATCGGATGGCCCCCTTCACCATCC
>DAIBSV010000136.1 GCA_027415455.1 Nitrospirota bacterium
TATACTGAGGGAAACGCTGGAAATGTCGATCAGATACCTGTCGAATGTCCATCGCAGGCTGTCGACCGAAGAGATTTTTTCCGAACTCAGGACCGTCATCAAGGAGGAGAAAGTGCCCGACGTCATCGATCTGTTGCGGGAAATGGGATATAAGGAGGGGCGCCAGGAAGATATCGAACGGCTTCTCCGGAAAACGACTTATTCCCCCGACCAGATCGCCGAGATCCTCGAGGTCGACCCCGGCTGGGTCGCCGCCATCGCCCGCTCTCTCGAAGGCCGTCACTCCTCCGGGGGCTGACCCGGAACCGCCTCCGGAGCCTATTCTGGAGACCGTCCGGAAAATGGAGCTGGCGGTCTTACCAAAACCCTCCCCCTCCTGGAACCTCCTACATCTCGGGAAGATTCTCCGGAGGACTCTCCGGGTTTCCCCGGGGGTAGGTGATCCAGAACTCGGTGCCTTCCCCCTCCCTTGAAGCCACTCCGATCCGCCCCCCGCTCTGCTCGAGCAAAAGCCGGCAGCTGAAAAGGCCGAGCCCCGTCCCTTTTTTCTTGGTCGTCTGGAAGGGCCGGAAGAGGCGGGTCTCGATGAACTCCCGGGACATCCCCGGCCCGTTGTCCGAGACCGCCACCGAGACCGCCTCTCCTTCTTCCCGGATCTCGACTTTGATCTCTCCCGGACCGTTCCGGCCTTTCTGTTCCTCGAGGATCTCCCGGGCGTTCAAGAGAAGGTTCCGGAGGGTGGTGTCGAAGGCGCGGGGATTCCCGCGGACGAGGAGCTCCGGCGCGGGAATAAGCGTCAGGGAGAGGGACGGAGAGGCGTCCCAGGCCAGGCCCCGCACCACCTCCCGGACCCGCTCGCCCGGAGAAAAGTCCGAAAGACGCGCGTAGTCGTGGTGATAGGGGGAGAGAAGCTGCTCCATGGACCGGTCCATCTGCTTCGAAAGGCTCTCGAGGGAGAAGAGCAGCTCCTCCCGGAATTCCGGATCCTCCATGTTGCGCCGGGCGTTGTGGACGAGAAGGCGAAGGCCCGCCCCCACGTTCTTGAGGTCGTGAAAGGTGAAGGCCCGGAGGCCCGACAGGAGCTCGGCCTCGCGCCGTTCTGCGGCTTCGCGGGAGGCCGAGGCCCCCACGAGAAGGCTGGTCCACTGCACGGAGAGGGCCTGGAGAAAAAGCCGGTCCTCGAAGACCGTGACCGGACGGCTCTTCATCCCGAGGCCCAGAAGGCCGATCGGACGCTTTTTGAAGACCAGGGGAAGGATCCAGGTGGCGTTCAGGGCGGCGAACAGGGGAGCGACCGCAGGATCCCCCTCCCGGGAGTCGAGCCGCGGCAGACCGTCGGAGAGGGAGGAGAGCAGGGACGGGGAAAGGTCGATCCTCCGGCGGTTTCGGGGGGCGCTCCACCCCAGCGTCTCCCGGAGGGTCAGGACAGGCGACCCTTCTTCCAGGGCCCCGTAGGTCAGGGTCTGGGCCTGGGCGATCTCCCGGGTCTGCTCCATGAGGACCGGAAGGAGCTTCTCGGGCCCCTCCGCCTCGGACAGGGACCGGGTGAGGGTCATCCAGGCCTGGCGATAGTCGTACCGGCTCGAATAGAAATGGACCCCCAGGAACTCCTCGAGCTCCCGCCTGAGGCGGGCGGAGGAGAAAACCACCACGAAGGCGCCCGCCCCCACGAGAAGGGCCAGGCTGAAGGCCAGACGCCCCCAGAGAGGCCCCAGAACCCCCAGCACATCCGCCATCCCTCCCAAAAGGGCGATCCCCACACCCCCCAGGAGAAAGAGAAGGGAGCGGTTGAGGACACTCCGGGAGAGGGCCAGGGCCACCTCCGGCGGGCGCTGGATCAGGTAGGCGTACAGGAAAAAGCCGTCCATCAGGAGGAGGCCCACCTCCCCGAGATAGAGGAAGGAGCGGTCGAAGCCCCCGTTGGCCAGGGCGTTGGCGTGGATCGCGAGGACCGACCCGGACCAGAGCCCCACCCCGATGAGGGGGTACTTGAGGTTCCAGCGCTCGATCCCTGAGGCCGCGGAATAGGTCTTGCCCATCTGGAAGAAGGACAGAAGGAAGATCCCCGAAAGAAAGAAGGACGCCGCCGAGAGGGCGGCGTTCCCGATCAGGAGCACCTGGGCCGGGGGCACCAGAAGAAGCCGGACAAGGTCGGGCTGCGTCAGGAAGAGGTCGCAGACGAACAGGGCCCCGATGGCGACGAGGCCCAGCAGGGGCCCGGCCTTCCTGAGCTCCTCCAGGGGGCGCTGCCGCCCGTAGAGATAGGAAAACAGGAGAACGGCGCAGGCGGCGACGAACTCCCCCGCGAAGCCCAGGCGGAGCGAGAAGGCGATCCGGGAAAGCTCCCGGAGATGGAGGACGTAGAGATCGGCCACCGAGGGAAGAAGGACCGCCCCCAGGACCAGGAGGACGGAGAGGGTCGAGGCCGACCGGCGCCGGACCACCGCCGTGACCAGGAAGGTCAGGACGGTGGCGGCGATCGAGAGGACGGGGAGCAGGGTATGGATCTTCATCCGGCCGGAGACCTGTGGTCCCCGTCACTCCTTTCGGGAAAGGTGTTGGGGAAAAGAGCGGGGAGGCGCCCCGTTCCATGTCCTGTCCGTAGAGGATAGGCCAAGAGAGACAGGAAGGAAAGGCCGGTCCGGCATCAGGGCCGAAGCCGTGGACGGAAGGTCCCGGAGCGGCCGGCGACCTTTTTGGATCCCACGCATCAGGAAGCGGTCCGAAACAGAGCTCTCCCCCCGGTCCTCCGACCCGGTGTCCGCGGCTGGTGGCCATCCCGGCGTATTGCGCTCCGGAGGGAGTCCGTCTCTATCGACCCATCGAAGAAGGAGGAAAGGCTCCCGAAACCGAACGAGTTGCGCCTCTTTCCCTCCTGCCGGAAAAGGTCGCCGTCTCCGGTCCCGGGAACGACTCCCGGATTGTCGACCGGTCCGGCCTTCCTGCAAGGTTGAAAATTGACCATCCATCGGATAAAATTAAACCATGTACGAGCGACAGATCCTCCCGAGACTTCTCGAGGCCCTCTCCGACACGCCGGTGGTGCTCCTGAACGGGGCGCGCCAGACCGGCAAAAGCACTCTCGCCCGGGCCCTTCCGGAAAAACGGGAGAAAAGGCGTTACGTCACACTGGACGACGCCACGGCTCTTTCCGCCGCAAAACGGGATCCTCAGGGGTTCATCGAGGCTCTTGACGGTCCCTGCGTCATCGACGAGATTCAGAAGGTTCCGGAGCTGTTTCCGGCGATCAAGGCCTTTGTGGACCGAAAGAGGACACCGGGCCGATTCCTCCTGACCGGATCGGCCAATGTCCTTCTTCTTCCCGGACTTTCCGAATCGCTTGCGGGGCGAATGGAGATTCTGACCCTCTGGCCCTTGTCCCAGCAGGAGCTGGGCGGGAGACTGAGAAACCCCGTGGAGGCGCTGTTTTCAGGAACGATCGGACAATGGAGCGTTTCCCCCGTCTCCCGGGGGCACCTGATCGGGGCCATGGTCCGGGGAGGCTATCCCGAGGCCCAGGCGCGCTCGAACGAGGAAAGGCGCCACGCCTGGTTCTCTTCGTACATCACCACGCTTCTGGACCGCGACGTCCGGGATCTTGCGAGGATCGAAGGACTGACCGAGATGCCCCACCTCCTGGCCACTCTCGCGACCCGAAGCGCCGGCCTTCTGAATGTCTCCGATCTGTCCCGGTCCCTGGGAATCCCCCTGACGACGCTCAGGCGCTATCTGACCCTTCTGGAGACCACCTTCCTGATCACACCCCTTCCCGCATGGAGTCCTCATCCCGGGAAACGCTTCGTCAAGGCGCCCAAAATCTTTCTGAACGATTCCGGTCTCATGGCCGACCTTCTGGGCCATGAGACCTCCCGGATCGAGGAAGGGATGGGGCTACCGGGCTCCCTCTTCGAAACCTTCGTCCACGGAGAACTGATCCGACATCTGGCCGCCTTCGCTCCGGGAGCCCGGCTCTCCCACTTCCGGACCTTCCCGGGGACGGAGGTCGATTTCATTCTCGAAAACCGGCGGGGAGAGATCGTCGGAATCGAGGTCAAGGCGGCCTCCTCGCTGACCTCCAGGGACTGGGGGGGCCTCCGCCAGCTCAAGGAGATGCTCTCTGGGCGCTTCCGGCAGGGGTACGTGATCTATACCGGACGAGAGACGATTCCCCTGGGCCCGGGGTTTACCGCCCTTCCGGTCGGAGCCTTTTTCTGAAAGCCCCCCGGCCGGGATTCAGGACTCCTCCCGGAAAAAGACCCATTCCGCGGGCCCTTTTTCTCTGCCCGGGCGCGGAGAGAACGCCTCCGCCGGATTTGGGCTCCGTCCTTCGTTCCGGACCAGAACCATCAGGAAGCGGTTCCCGACAGAACGGTCCTCCGGTGTCGGCTTTCCCATGACTTTTTCTCCCCTTCTCAAAAAGTGATCCGATCCCGCCCGTCCGAATGCCTCCGGTCGCGCGACCGTCAGGCGACCCCCTCGAGGATCCCCCGGGCGGCGGAGAGGGCCGCCCCCACCACCTGGTCCATGTTGTAGTAGCGGTACTGCGCCAGACGCCCCACGAAGCTCACGTCCCTTTCCTTCTCCGCCAGCTCCCGGTACTTCCTGTACAACAGATCGTTCTCCGGCCGGGGAATGGGGTAGTACGGATCCCCCGAGGCCTGCGGATACTCCCGCACGATCGCCGTGTCCGGGTGCTTCTGTCCCGTCAGGTGCTTGAACTCCGTGATCCGGGTGTAGGCGTGGTCGTTCGGGTAGTTCACCGTCCCCACCTCCTGGTACCGCTCCACCCCCGCCCTCTGCTCGTGCTCGAAGGTGAGGCTCCGGTAGGGAAGCTTCCCGTAGCAGCAGTCGAAGTACTCGTCGACGGGGCCGGTGTAGACGATGTGCCGCGCCCTGACCTTCCCCCT
>DAIBSV010000137.1 GCA_027415455.1 Nitrospirota bacterium
CACTACAGGGACGGCCATGCCGTCCTCGCTATCCTTCCCCACCCTGAAGGGCGAGGTTTGCCGCGCGATTGGATCAATTCCCCTGCCATCATGATCCGGCCTGTCCCTTTGTTCCCGTCCCGGAAGAATTGCTCTCTGGGCTGTCCACAACGAAAAAACCATGGCTCTTTCGATCGGATTCCCGACCGTCTCGAGAAAGGAGAGCCCCCTTTCAAAAATCTCCGGAAGTTTTTCCGGGACGGGCGGCTTGTATGTCGTTCCCGCGATTCCGACCGCTCCCGTTCTGAAAACATCCCATTCCAGGGCTTCCTCGAAAGCGACGCATGCGTTGATCCCTAAAAAATCTCTTCCGTGGGGCGAACCTGTTTTCTTGCACAAGGGATATGGGCCATTCCCAGGCTCTCTTGAGATTCAGGATCTGCTCGACATCGGACACAGAATGCCCGCCAATGGAGACGCCATCCATCAGGGTTTTGACCTCCGGCCAGGAAATGGGATTTCCTTCGAGGTACCCATCATGGAAAACAAAATCGGGAAGAGCCTTCTTCAGCCGGAAGAGAACAAAGCGCACATCCTGGGTCCTGAGGTCTTCGGGACGGACGATGCGGGAAGGGTCCCACGACATCCCCAGATATTCGATCTGATCCTTTGTGTTGCCCATCTATTTCCCCGCATTGAGGCATTCTTGACGCGCTTCTCCGATGCCGGTCCCCGCCATGGCGCAGGCGGATGGGGTGGCCGGAGAGTCCGAGGGTGTCCGACACCGGTTGTCGACTGGCCGGAAGGCCCGAAGAGTCTTCATGACCGGCATTTCAACACAATGGACGCACGCATTAAGTTTGCGCCCATCGAGACAGGAAGCATGGGGAGCGACTCGACCGGATGGGAAAGGACGGCATGGGGAGGGAGCCCATCCGGGCATGGTCGTAAACGATGATCATGATCCATTGTTCCCTTTCCAGGGAGGGACGGGAGGAATCCGGATTTGTCCGGGGAGAGGAAATGGCCTAGGATGATCGGAAGGACTCTGGATTCCTGATCCGTTCCGGAGCTCCGCTGCTTGGTCCGGCGAAAGCGAAAAGGAGCGTTTCGGGTGGTGGAAAGCGTGATGCCGCAATTGTTCAGGAGGGGCTTTCGCCAGGATTCCGTCCTGTTTTCCGAATATCTCCTCAAACTCATGGCCTTCGAGAGGGTCCCGGTCGTCTTTCTCTTCGACAGCCATGTGCGCCTCGTCTACGCCACGATGGTTCTCGAGGCCGACCGGAAGGACGGCAGGGTGGTTCTCGATGCCCTTCACCCCGAAATCGGCAACAACCATCTCGTCCCGGGATCCCCCGTCACCTTCTACGGAAAGGCGAACGGGGTGAACACCGGATTTCGTGCAAGGATCCGGGGCGGCGATACATTGCGGGGCCAACCGGTTGTCCTTCTTTTTTTTCCCCATGAAACCTACCATGCCCAGATGCGCAATGCCCTGCGGGTGACCCTCCCCCCGTCGACTTCTCCGGTGCGCCTGACGAAGACGAACGGCGTTCAGGAAATGGTCCGGCCGGTGAATCTCGGAAGCGGCGGCATGCGGGTCCTTTTTCCGGAGAAAAACGAAAAGGGTGAACCGAACGACCTCTTCCGGGAAGGAGAGACGGTGCTTCTCGAAGCCGCCGATCTCGACGGATTCCGGCTGCCTCCGCTCTCCGGCCGAGTGATCTATCTCGAACATTCCGGCCGGGAGACGGGAACCGACCTCATGGCGATGGGGATCGCCTTCCTCGACTTCCCGGAGGAGTGCGAAGAGCCCCTGATCGCCTACATATCCCGCAAGGACCGGGAGTCCCTCAAAAACCTCCGAATCGGCCCCCGGGGATGATCCGGAGCCCGATTCCTGTCGCAACCGGCCGGTCCGTGGATTATAATGGAGAGACGGTTCGACCATGTTAAACCACAATCTTCAGGGAACATTGCCATGGCCTCCAAGAAAGGTGTCGCGCTCGTCAAGACCAAGACCGTCAACGAAGGCAAGAACGGTCCCTCTCTCTTTCTGACCCTGACCTTCCGCGGGGAGCGGAAGGACGATCCCCCCGTGGACTTTCCCGCCCGGCTCTGGGAAAACGCCGGGGCGGCGGATCCTGGGATCAGGGTCGGGGGACTCGTCATGGCCGAGGGACAGCTCGTCATGTACAACAACGAGCAGCAGATCCGCCTGTCCCGGATCGAGCCCCTCAAGGCTTCGGAGGAGGAGATCGCCGCCTTCATCCCGAAGAGCCGGGTCGAGGGAGCCACAGGGATGGCCCGTCTGGGTGAATACATGGACTCTTTGTCCGATCCCCACCTGAAGGCCTTCGGCCAGGAGATGCTGCGGGATCCGGAGGTCTCCGAGCTCTTCCCCAGGGCTCCGGCGGCCAAGCGCAACCACCACGCCATGGTCGGGGGATTGCTCGAGCACACTCTGGAGATCCTGGCGATGGGAGACGCCGTGGCCCCGATCCTCTCCCTGAACCGGGATCTCCTCCTTCTCGGGCTCTTCCTGCACGACATCGGCAAGTGCTGGGAGATCTCCCCCTCCGCCGGTTTTTCCTACACAGACGAGGGGCGCCTGGTCGGCCACATGGCCCTGGGCGTCGAAAAGTGCACCCAGGTCGCCCGGCGTCTGGCCGACTTTCCGGAGCGCTATCTCCGCCTCCTCCACCACTTCATCCTGGCCCACCACGGGGAACTCGAATACGGGTCTCCGCTGCTTCCGGCCACCCCCGAGGCCATGGCCGTCCACATGCTCGACAATCTCTCCGGACAGGTTTTCGCCATGCGCCAGGTGGGGGCCGGTCCCGACGGATGGGGGTACGAGAAGAACCGGGGGGCCTTCATCTACAAGGAGGGATCCGATCTCTCCCGCCTCGATCCGACGCCGATGGGGAAGGGGAGCCGCAAGGTTTTCGGTCCGTGACCCTCCCCTCCGTCTCCCCCGCTCTTCTCTCCGACCTCCGCACCCTCCTGGGGGCGGACCGTGTCCATTCGGAGGCCTTCCAGCGGAAGGCCTATTCCTACGACGCCGGGATACACCGGCTCTGGCCGGAGGCGGTGCTCCTTCCCGAGACGGCCGAAGAGCTGTCGAAGGTGGTGGACTTCGCCCGCAGGAACGGGATCCCGCTCACGCCGCGATCGGCGGGAACCAACCTGACAGGGGGCGCGATCGGCTCCGGGATCGTGGTCGCCCTGACACGGATGAACCGGATCGACGAGGACTCCCTGGAGGAAGGGGTGGTCAGGGTCGGTCCGGGAGTCATCCTGAAGGAGCTTTCGGACCGCCTGGCCCGGAGGGGGTATTTTTTTCCTCCCGATCCTTCCTCCGCCCAGGCCTGCCAGATCGGGGGCATGATCGGCACGAATGCCGCCGGGGCCCACGCCCTCAAGTACGGTGCGACGAAGGACAACGTCCGGGGGCTTTCCTTTCTTGACGCCGAAGGAACCCTTCATCCCATTGCCCCCGTTTCCTGGAACTCCTGGGAGGAACTCGAGGGCCGGATGACGGTGCGGGGGCTCCGGGAGGTGGTGCGGCGGCTCCCGGAGTGGAGCCCGCTCCTTCTGTCCCGGATGCGCCACGTCTCCAAAAATTCCTCCGGATACAACCTCTTCGACCTGGCGGTGGCCCGCGACGAGGCTCTGCGGAACGGGGCGGGCGGCCTTTTCGATCCCGTGCGCCTGATCGTGGGCTCCGAGGGGACGCTGGGCTTCGTCACGGAGGCAACCCTCCGGGTCCTCCCGCTTCCGAAGCGGCGGGTGACCCTCCTCGCCTACTTCCTGACCCTTTCCGACCTGGGGGAGGCGGTCGGGGAGATCCTGGCGCTCTCTCCCTCGGCCCTCGAGATGATGGACCGGGCGACGCTGGACCTGATCGGGAGATCCCGCTTCGGGATTCCGGAGGAGGCCGACTCCCTTCTTCTGATCGAGTTCGATTCCGAGCCCCAGGAGGAGCTGATCGCGGCCTCCCGGGCGATCCTCGCCCGCCACCCTTCGCCCGTGCCCCTCCAGGTGGCCGTGGATCCTGATCACCAGAAGGCGCTCTGGAAGGCGCGCCACGCCCTCTTTCCCACCCTCTACCGCTACGACGGAATCCATCGCCCCATCAACTTTGCGGACGATGTCGCCGTTCCCGTGCGCCGGCTTCCGGAGCTTCTTTCCTTCCTCCGGGACTTTTTCCGGGAGGAGGGGGTCCCGGTGGCGGTCTATGGCCACATCGGAAACGGGAACGCCCACATCAATCCCCTTCTGGACGTCCGGGAGGAAAAAACCCCCGAGCGGCTCCTCCGCATCAGCCAGGCCATCCATCGTACGGCGATCGACCGCTTCGGGGGGGTTCCCTGCGGCGAACACGGGGAAGGAAGGGTCCGGGCGGAGTTCCTTCCGATGGTCTACGGAGAGGAGATCTACGGGATGTTCCGGGAGGTGAAGAAGGCCTTCGATCCCTCCGGCTTCCTGAACCCGGGGGTCAAGATCTCGACCGCCTCCTTTCTCGAGAACCTCGATCTCGAGCGCGTGGCCCGGCCCTGCGCGACCTGCGGGAAATGCAACACCGTCTGCCCTCCTTTCGACGTACTGAGACGGGAGGACGAAGGGGCCCGGGGGTGGTACCAGATCCTCGCCGATCCCCGCCTGGGCCCTCCGCCAGACGCGCTTCTCGACGCCTGTCTCAACTGCAAGTCCTGCCGCTCGACCTGTCCGGCGGGGGTGGACGTCTCCCGGGTGATCCTGGACGCCCGCGCGAAACGCGGCGGGGACCCCGTCTCGCGACGGCTCTTCCAGGCCCTCTTCCTGCACGACATCGGCAAGTGCTGGGAGATCTCCCCCTCCGCCGGTTT
>DAIBSV010000138.1 GCA_027415455.1 Nitrospirota bacterium
CACAGTAACGGCAGCGGACCTTGACGACTTCGCGCTCGACCGTATGGTGCTCTACGGTGTGGGTGCTCGCGCCCGCTTGAACGACAGTGGGCGCGGCGACCGTCCCGGCTTGCGGCGCCCCCGCGCTCGACCTCACCGTTAGTATCGCGGTCGCCCACGCCTTGGGTCCCTCGACTTCGAAGGCCAGCTCGCCGCCGGTCGTATGGACGATGAGTAACGGCGAACGGAGGGTGCGCTCGCGCACGCCGGCGCCCTTGAGATCGGAGGCCCGGACGACGGTGCGCTCCTTCCCGGCGTGGAAGATCAGCCCCTTGTTTGTGAGGAAAAGTCGCCCGCTGCCGCCAGACGGAACGAGCTTCGCGTCGCCCTTCTTGATCGTGTATTCATCGCTCGCGGGAACTGTGTGTTTGGGCCTGCCGAAGAGGGGCGTCAAGGCCGATCCTCGCCGGGGCACCGCGGCGCGATCATCGCTGCCTCTTTACGCCGAGCGGGTGCTCCTTCTTCCAACGGTCGAGCTTCTCCTTGAGCGCCTCTCTGGCGAACTCTTGGAACGAAAGCCACTGGCCCGACTCCACGAGGTCCTGAATCTCAGCCGAGACCGCCGGCGCTAACTCGATCGTCCTTCGGTCCCTCGAGGGCCTCGGCATGTGACTACATTCGCCGAGTGCTTGTGGCGAAAATACCGGCGAGGAACGAATTTAGCGACAGGTGAGGGCAATTTCGCGACAGAGGGCCCGGGACGGTGGTCCGTCCTCGTCGGCGACCAGATATTCGGCTCGAAGAGTCCCCTTATGTGTACCGCGGCGCCATTCGGTATCGTGGCGGATTCGACGCTTGCGTCCATGTTCGACTTCGAGGTGCTTGTAGGCCCGTCTCCCACATCCATAGCCGTCCGTTCGCGGCCGCCTTTGCCCCGAGAGGGCGATCCTTTCATCCGGTTTCCTGACGCCGAAAATTCTCCCACCTACCGCGAGGCTATCTTCAACGTGGCGCACTTGATCGGCTACCATATCCTCGATGGCAGCCGCGATGGGCGTAAGATATGGATTACGACGGTTGCAGGTGCGGCCATCTCCCGCGACACCCCGACGCAAACCTCTCTATCGATAGAGACGGTAGGTGGGAGGGCATTTCTCGTCTTTCGCCGTGCGACAGTCACTTGGCCCGTGGCGATCTTCGTGCTCGACCGCGTGGAATCTGTCGGAGAATGGCCAGCATCGGCGCGAACTCAAGTCGTGCCGTCCGGCCAACTACTATAGGTGGTCAGTTCCCGAAGGCAACTGAGCCGAAACCGGCTCTGACGAAACGCGAATCAAGGGCAATGGACCCTCGGGTCTCTTCGGCATCAAGAACTCCGGCACGACGCTGTGCTCGAACATCTCGTGGACGAGCACAGTGATGTTGTAGGCAACAATCTTGGCGAGGAGTTCATTCTCCTGGGCTTGGCGAGTCTTCGACTTCAAGGTCTCCCCGAACTTCGCCTTGATCGCCCCGAAGACCGACTCGACGTTTGAGCGCTGGTGATAGTGCTTGTCGAACTCCTCGCGGTTGAGTTGGAAGTAGTGGTAGAGTTTCCGATAGATTGCAGAACCCTTGGCTTGACCTGTCGAGTTTCGTTTGAACGGAATGAAAGGGTTTACCCCGAGGGCGTTCGCCGCTTCCATGTTGTCGCGAGAGAGGTACCCCTTGTCGGCGACGACTTCTTCGGGCTTGAACCCCGACTCCACCGCCCCCGAGAGCAACTCGGGGAACTGCGGGGCGTCGGATCCAGTCCCGTCGGTAATCTTGACTCGTACGACCGTGTGCGTTTTCGTCCCCACGATTGCGTGGGCCTTGAGCCACAGGTTCCGCTTCCGCTCGCCGTGAGTCTCCCGGTTGTAGTATCCGAAGAGGGTGGTCCGGAACCCAGTCGAATCGACTGCGAGGGTCGTCTCGAGGGACTGCATCGGAAGGGCGCTCATCTCGATCATCCTGTGCAGAACCGCGGTCGACGAGGGATCGCAGAGAAACTTCGACGAGACGTTCCAGTATGGAACGCAGCCCACTTGTCCCTTCTGGTTAGCCGCCTCTACTAGGCCGTGGGAGCGACGGCAGGACAAGTGCGAGTATACCTTCTGAATCGCGCAGAAGGCTTGGTCTGCAACCGGAATCGGAGGACGCCCTCGCCCCCTCGGGCCCGACCGAGCATCGATGACTTCGTCGACCAGTCCTCGAAGAACTCGGTGGAACAGCCGCCACTCCTCCTGCTGGGCTGCGTCGTAACTCGCCCAAGCCTGGGTCGTGTGACTGTGAACCGGAGGAGCCTCTCCCGGGGCCGCGCCCAACTTGGCATTGGGAAACCAATCAAGGTAAGCCCGGTAGATGTGCTTGCAGGGCTCGGCCCAATCCCTGAAATCCTCACAGTCGCAGACCCACTCCCCATCGGATCCCTGCGTTACCTTGTACTTCCCCGACCCGTTCTCCGACCTGACGAGCCAAAGGCCATCGAAAACCTTCTGGACCCCGGACGGATCGGCGAGCGCCATTCGCATCGCCCGCCTTTGTCGGTCGGTGATCGCCGTCATGGGCCGTCCTCGGTATCGTCCCCTGTATAGGACAACACTTCGCCTATACATAAGGCCGTCGGCAAAATAGCGTCCTATCTGTGGGTCAACATTATGACCCCTTCCGTTAATGTATGTCTGGACTGAGCTGATGGCGCGAGTGTTCGAGTCCAAGGCGGTCCGATCCGTGAAAGGATCTCCGTCGATACGGACGACGGTGCCTGAGCCGGTCGCCGCGATCTTGGGCCTAGAGGTGGGGGATACGATTGCTTGGTCGGTCAGCCCCGGTTCTGGCGAGGTGTCAATCTCGCGCGGAGCGGGCTCAAAGTCTCGTAAGCGCGCCTGATGCGACGTACCCTGCGAGGGCCTTGCGCACTATATTTAAACACGACTTGCAAGTGCATTTCGTCTTGATTTGTCAATAGTCTTTCTTATCTATTCAGTCATCGTATCACGTGCCGCATCATTCAAGATGTGTGATGACTATGATGCACCAGTCTGTGAGAGAGACTGAAGTCGAGCAACGTGTCGTTGAGGTCCTCGAGAAGGACCCGACAAGGATTTGGAACGTCGCCACGCTTGCGAAGGAAATCGGATGTTCCAGGGCGAAGGTCGATCGAGCGTTCATTGCATTGGAAGCGCAAGACAAGATCTCCGTGGAGCGACTGATTGGAAACTCGTGGATTCCAAGATTGAAACGCCCGTTGAGCAGCAAACGAGGCAACGGACCGTAGCTTCGGCCGTTCGATTACCGCCTCGAGCATGCCATCGACGGGATAGGGGATGGCAGAACTCGGCATCCGCCGAGCAATTCTTGATACTCGTGCGGTGTCTGGGGGGACGATGGCGCTCGCTGAAGACTTGAAGCACTGGAGGCTCGTTCAGTGCACGGTCGACGAGTTGCTTGCTCGGGAGCCTATCAAGAATCAAGGCTATCGAGCACTCATCTTCGCCTCCGAAATTGGGGATTTGCTAAAGAACTACACTCATGATCCTAGCGTCAACCCGGATGCACGCCCCTTTGAGGACGAGGTAACGCACGCGGGGGACGCGTTAGTCCAACTGCTGATTTACCTCAGATCGCGGAACTTGGACTTGGCCCAGGTCTACTCTCGCGCAGTCGCTCGAGTCTACGGAAAGGAGTGGACCGACGACCCGACCTCCCTACTCCCTACAGTATCTATCCCTGAGGGGGCGCTCGCTGCTGGAATCGCGGCCGCACCGGGAATCGCAAAGGGCGTCCTCCTTCGGATCGAGAGTTCGTGGACTCGGGCTAAAATTACCCATGAGGTACGTGGCATACCAAATGGTGGCCCCCCCATTGTTGCGATGGCGAACTACAATGCCGACGTTTGGCCCGCCGTTTCTGAGAACATGGACAGCGTCGGCGGTTTGCTCCTCTTAAGGGCCGGTCCGCTGTCCCACCCTGCGAACATCTGCAACGACGAAGGCAAACCCTGCATTGTCGGTGTCGTCGGGTACGAGAACCTCATTACCGGGCAAACTGTCGAGATCGAGGCGGGCGAGCCTGGAAGCGTCGGAGTGATCCGGTCCGAATCCCCGGCTCGAAAGAAAGGTATCGATGAGTTCTAATAAATCGACCCTCAAGCCCAGACCCGAGAAGGAGACGGTAGAGATTGACAACTTCTTCGAAACGATTTCTCACGCGTTTGGCCCCTTTGGGGTGACTCAACCAAGCGCCCTCGCGAAGGAGCAAATATTCAGGCAAGTCGTGCGCGGACGTCGGGTCGAACTACCACGGGCGGCCCCGTCCAACTCGTTCTCCCTTACGAAGGAGTCGTTCAATAGATTGTTGACCGCCTACGGGGTGGAAGCACGGGTGGGCGACGAGTTCATCAAGGTGTTCTTCGATGGCGGTCGTCGCGGGCTTACGAGAGCGGAGCTGAGACACAAAGTCGACTTCTTCGTCAAGGTTGTTCTCTGGAAGTTCGGGAGCCACCTTAGGGCTCTCCGCGACCTATGTGCTTCTAAGGACGTCGCCCAATTGTTGGCCGATATTCCCTTCGCCGAATTGAATCATAAAGCCGATGTCCTGAAGCGAATGAGTCAAGCCCCGACCGTCGTCGTCGAAGATCTATCACTCGCC
The DNA here is from genome assembly GCA_027415455.1 of Nitrospirota bacterium. Next base: position 4,651 of record DAIBSV010000138.1, read on the forward strand.
GAGAGAAAGACTCTGGGTTACACCGTGGCGGCAAAGCAGGATGCCGAAGGAGAACCCGCTTCTCTCCGAAGGTCGGCCCGGGAGAAGGGTTCACGCAACAGCGAGACTTTCCTGTATTCTCATCACGTTGATGTTTACCTCGCCGGAAGTATGAGGGA
>DAIBSV010000139.1 GCA_027415455.1 Nitrospirota bacterium
GGACTTCCCCTAACGGAGGAGCGTTCGCGGGAACTCCGGCTCGAGTCCCTTCTTTCCAACGATGGAAGCTGTCTTCTTGTCGTGAAGGACAATGGCACTGGAATTGCTTCTGATGTGGCGGAGCGGATATTTGATCCCTTCTTCACCACGCGTGCCAAAGGAACCGGACTGGGGCTTTCCATCGTCCACAACATCGCCGTGGCTCATGAAGGGGAAGTTCGCTATGAACGCGAGGGGGACTGGACGGTTTTTTCCTTGAGCATTCCTCCAAAGCGCGTCCGGTCGGTATCGGGAAACGGAAACGAAGGAGGCGTCAGGTGAGTCCTCAGGAAACAGGGAGTGTTCTTGTCGTCGACGACGAACCTGAAATGGCGATCGCCCTCAGGGAGACCCTCCGGAGGGACGGCTACAGGGTCAGTCTCGCCCAGAACGGGCGCGAGGCGATCGAGAAGATTTCACGGGAAGAGTATGGATGGGTGATCAGCGATGTCCGGATGCCCTCTGTCGACGGATGGGAGCTCCTTTCGCGGCTGAAAGAAAAATCGCCCCTGACGCGTGTCATTCTTATGACGGCCTATGGGACGGTAGAAATGCGGCCGAGGAAGCTTCCGGCGTCAAGCCAACCCGCCTGGAGTTCCGGCGTTCGGGTATGGTAGAGAAGGTTTCCGATCAGCCGGTCCATGGAGGCGATCGACGTGGTCATGTGTCCCAGGTATTCCCGGGCCTCCGAAGTTGTCGCATCCCTTGTCAGCAGGGCACTGAACAGTTCGAGACTTCCGAGGGGATTCCGGAGTTCGTGGGCGATTTGCGCGATCATCTCCCCCATGGCCCGAAGTCTCCGGTCCCGGGCCATCTCCTCTTCCATTTCTCGGATACGGGTCACATCGGTAAAGATGAACACATAACCGATCGGCCCTCCTTCCGGCCCGGGGACGGGGCGTCGAACCACCCCCCATGAACGGCTTCGCTCATCGAAGGCGGCCTCCTCCCTTCCATCCGGAGGCCAGAGTCCCTTCGTCTCGAGAAGGGAGAGGAGCGAGAGTTCGGTGGTCTCGAAAAAGACCTCCATGGCCGGATTCCTGTAGAGGACCGATCCTCCCGGCGAAAGGACAAGAACTCCTGCCGACAGATTTTTCAGGATGGCCTCCAGGAAACTTCCCTGCCGGTCGAAATCCATATTTTTTCGGGAGAGAGCCAGGGAGAGGTCGGCGATCCGCTTTTCGAGGGCGGCGTAGGAGGTGACAAGGGATTCCGAGGCAGACTGGAAGGAGAGGAAGGCCTGTCTCAGAATGTCTTCACGGTCTTTGGCTCCCAAGCTCGATCCGGAAAGGTTTTCAGGGTTCTCCATCCTTTTTCTCCAGTTTCATGGCCCGTATCTTCTGTTCGGCAATCCGGGCCACTTCCTCCCCGGAATAGAGTCTGACGGTCTTTTCGAACCAGTCGAGCGCTTCCCGGGAGTGGCCCTCGCTCAAGGCCATCTGCCCCATCTGGTAACTGACCCATCCTCCGTGGGGCCCGGCGGGACAGCAGACGAGAAGTTGCTGCCAGTAACGCCGGGCCTCGGCCCTGTCACCCCGCAGCAAGGATTCCTGGCCGAGGTGAAAGAGGACACGGCCGAGGAGGGCGCGTTTTTTCGGGCTGTCCTCGATTTCGGGAAGGGCTTGCTTGAGCAGGGCAAGCCCCTTTTTACCTTGGCCCGAGGCAATATCGAGAAGACCGAGACGTGCGAGTGCCGCACCCGGGTTGTCCATCGGAACACCTGAGTCGGACCACCGACCAAGGACACTCTGCTCAAGCTTCGGCTTCTTCATGTCCCGGGCGAGCTTCTCCGCATGGGCGAACCACCCCTCCCGCTCCGGAATCGAAAGGGACGAATCCTCGCCAAGGCTCATCGCGAAGCGAAAGGCCTGCTCTTTCCGGTCGTCCTCGATCAACCACCGGTATCGGAGTGTCAGGGCCTCCTTCCGGAGAATCGGATCCCGGATATGGAGGAGAGCGGACTCCAGCGTTCGGACGGCCCTTTTCCGGTGGCCCACCTTCCGCTGGGCCCGGGCCAGGGAAAGAGCGAGGGAGGCCCCTCCGGGATCTTGCGGAGACGGCAGGCGGTAGTGGTAGGAACGGAAAAGACTGAGGATTTTTCGGGGGTGCAAGGGATTCGAGAGAAGGGCGATCCGGTCAAGAACCAGTTCGGTCTCCAGATGGCGGACCTTTTGCCCCATCCGGGTGGAGGGGTCGATTCGTCCTTCGAGGCGGGCCACCTCGCGAATGGCCCTGTCCCAGCTCCCCGAGCGGGCCTGCAATCGAATGCGGAGCAGGATCGCCTCATTGGCCACCCTCTGATTTCTCTCCTCCGACGCGATCCGGCCCATCTCCCGGATCGATCGGGACAGAAGCTCAGGCAGATCTCGTTCCTTCTGGGCCCCGGCTCCATGAAAAAAGGTCAGCCGCAACAGCTCGATCCGGGCCATGTGGCTGGCCGTGCTCCCGGGATTGTCCGCCACGACCGCCCTCAATCGGGCCCGTTCATGAGAGAGTCGCCCGATTCGACCAGAGATCCTGGCCAGGTAGTATTCGGCCTCACCGGCCCTCCGATCGTTGGGGAAAAGGCGCTCAAAGCTCCGGAAAAGCACCGCCGAACGGCGATTGTGGCGAAGGGTGTAAGCGGTCCGGGCCAGAAGAAAGAGGACTCCCGGATGGTGGTAGGGATAGCGCTTCGAAAGGGCGAGGGCGGACAGAAAGGCCGACTCCGCCCCCTCCAGATCCCCCCGGTCCAGCAGGATATGGCCTTGGAGATAGTCGTATCGGATGCGATCTTCCTTTGAGGCGGAGGTCGCCAGATGAGGACGCGCGGTGGCCAGCATCGACTCGGCCCTTCGGAGGTTCCCTTTTGCCCTCCAGGAATCGGCGATGGCGAGGCGAGCCCGAAAGGCCCACGGGCTATCGGGGTAGAGGGACAGGACACGTGCGAGAATTCCCCGACCTTCCGCTCCGAACCTCTGACGGATGAGATATCGTCCCTCGCGAAACAGGACCTCTCCCTTATCCCAGCCCGGCGGGAGGACCGCTTCCGCCTTCCGGAAATAGACAAGGGGTTCCCTGAAGTTCCGGGCTCCCTTATCCAGAGCCTCGCGGCCATGGATTCTGGCTAAAAGGAGAAGAGCCGGTCCCCGGTAGACCGAATGAGGATGAGACGCGAGGAGCTCCACGAGGGCTTCTTCCGCCATCCTGAGATGACGGGATCTCAGATCCTTTCGGGCCACGGACAGAAGCGTCCTGTCGTCCTTCGGACCCAGTCTCCCCTTGGGAGCCGTCCCCGCCAGCGCCCTCGGGGAAAGTCCCGAAAACGCCAGAAGGAGGACGAGGCCTGTCAAGGCCATGGGCCACTTCATGAAGACGACCGTTTTTGCCTTAGCCATCGTCACCCTCTCTGGATGTCGCAGACTCGGGAGACATTGCACGGCCCTGGGGGGAAGAAAGGGAATCCCCGCCCCTTTCTCCCTCACGAAATGCGGAATCTCCGGATTTTTTCGATCAGGGTTGTCCGGTTGATCCCCAGGATTTCAGCCGCCCTCGATCGATTTCCGCTGGCCCGCTCCAGGGCCTGGAGAACCAGGGTCCGCTCAAGGTCGCCCAGGAAGACGGACAGGTTGAAGTCCTTTCCGAGCAGCTCTTCGGGCAGCGGGGTTGCTCCTCCCTCCCCCGGCGGGGAAAACGGCTCCGGAGAAGGTGGCGAAGTCCCCTTTTCCGGAATAGGGGCTTTCGGTTCAGGGGCGCTCAGGAGCGTTGCGGATCGTCCGATCTTCTCCGGAAGGTCGGAGATGTCGACTTTTTCTCCTCCCGACAGGACCAGAAGGCGTTCCAACACATTTTCAAGCTCCCTCACATTTCCCGGCCACTCGTATTCCACAAGGGCATTCATGGCGCCGGCCGAAAGCGTGACCGGATCCCCCCGCCCCTCCTCCTCCCATCTTCTGATGAAAAAATCGATCAGAAGCGGAATATCCTCCGGGCGTTTTCGCAGGGGGGGAATCTCGACGGGAATCACGGCCAGCCGGTAGTAGAGATCCTCCCGGAACCCCCCCGAGCGGGTCATCTCCTCGAGGTTGCGGTGAGTGGCCGCCAGCACGCGGACATTGGTGGTCCGGGGTTTTGTTCCTCCCACCTTCTCGTAGACCTTTTCCTGCAGAACCCGCAAAAGCTTGACCTGGAGGGTGACGGGCAACTCCCCGATTTCGTCGAAGAAAATGGTTCCCCCCTCCGCCACCTCGAATCGTCCGGCACGCCCGTTCGATGCCCCGGTGAAAGCCCCCTTTTCATGGCCGAAGAGCTCGCTTTCCATCAGCCCCTCGGGTATGGCCCCACAGTTTACGGGAACAAAGGGCGCGTTCGCTCTTGGACTTTCGTCGTGAAGGATCCGGGCCATTCTTTCCTTTCCCGTCCCGCTTTCCCCGGTGATCAGGACCGTCGACTCGCTCCTGGCCACACGCGCGACCAGCGCGAGAAGTTCTGCCACGGGCCTTGAGCGACCGATGAACCGGCCGGAAAAGTCCGGGAGGGGGGAACCTTTCTTTGCCATGGGTCTCCTTCGGGTCCAAAGCCCCTCCCGCCTTTTCATGCGGAGAGGGGGTTTCTTTTCGCAAGATTATATCGGACTCGACCTTTTTTCTCCATGCTCCGGAGCGCTTGCCTCTTTTCGGAACCGGGATACCTCTTCGGCTCTTTCGATGAGACGTCGAAGCGGCACCCTGGAAAGAGCTCCATGGACCGTCCGGAAGGCCCGCATATCGGACTCCGTCGGATCGTC